>JAGODO010000042.1 GCA_017998165.1 Flavobacteriales bacterium
TGGGGATCCCGCTCTGTCCGAAGTCGTACGATCAGCGCGCCACTTGCAAGGGCAAGGTGCGGCTGCCGCGCTCGTTCTGCACGGTCAAATGGTAGATACCATTGGCAAGGGAAGCCGTCGGGATGATGGCCCGGCCGCCCTGGTTCTGGTTGAAGGCGGTGGTATTCACGAGAACGGCGCGCCCGGTCGCATCGCTGATGCGCACGGTCATGCGGTCCTCAGGCTGGCCGCCGAGGTCGATGGCCACGAGGTCCTGCGCCGGGTTCGGGTAGAGGGACATGCCGGCGAAGGCGCCGCTGTTCTCATCTACGGCCGAGGCGATCGGCAATTCCACCAGCGGACCGCCACCGGCGAGCGCTGCCCAAAGACCGAAGGCCGCTCCGTCGCTGTTCTGCGTGGGGTCGAGGAAACCGCTGGCGAGTACGCTGATGGCCGCATCCGTGAGGCCGAGGGTGGCCAAGGGAGCGTCATAGCTGACGACGGGCGTACCATCCGATAGCTGCACCTGCAACACATAGTCGTTGGTGGGAACCTCCAGATACCCGTCGTACTCGCCGTAAGAGATGTCGTCGACCAGGGTGGCGTTCACCACGGCGATCTCCGCCACGTCAACGGTCGGGGCGTCCGTGCAGCCATGGAATACCAGGATGTCGGTGTTGCCTGCGGTGGCGGCCGCTTCACGAGCGTCAGCCTTCGCGTAGAGGTTGAAGGGGGTGGCAGGCGTGTAACCGCTGCCGCTCACGATGCCGTTGGCGGTGATGATATTGGTCCCGCCCTCATCGAGGTTGTAGGTGAAGGTGGCGATGGACTCGCTGGCGCTGGTGCTGTTCGGCGGTGCGATGCCGACGTTGATGTCGATCGTAGCCGGAGCATCCACGAAGGGGGAAGCCGTCCGGAAGGCGAAGTCATCGATGAGCAGTGCGTCATTCAGCCAAACGTCCACGGTGGCGGCAGCGGCATCGGCGCTGTTGTGGATCACTTGTACACGTGCGGTGGGGTTGGGCAGCAAGGGGAGTTCTACCAAGGCACCACCACTGGCGAGCGCCGCCCAAAGTCCGAAGGCGGGACCGTCGCTGTTCTGGGAAGGATCGAGGAATCCGCTGGCGAGAACGGTGATCGCGGCATCCGCTAGACCGAGGGTCTGCAAGGGTGCGGCGTACGTCGCCACGATGGCGGTGTTGTCCGCAGTGCGCACCTGCACCGTGTAGTCGTCGGTGGGCAGGGCGAGGTAGCCGCTGAAATCACCGTAGCTCGCGTCATCCACGGCGGTCACGCCGAGCACGCCGCTCTCGAAGACGTCAACGGTCGGCGCATCGGTGGCTCCGTGGAGCACGAGCACATCCGTGTTGCCGGCCGTTGCGGCGATCTCTTCACCCTGGTCATAGGCCAGGAGCGTGAACGGTTGCAGCGGGTTGTAGCCACTGCCGCTCACGATACCGCTCGCCACCACGATGTACGTGCCGCCAGCCGCGAGGTTGAAGTTCTGGCTGTAGATCGCATCACCGGAAGAGGTGCTGTTGGCCGGAGCGATGCCCACCGTGAAGTCGATCGTGGCAGGGGCATCGATGAACGGCGTTGCGCTGCGGAAGACGAAGTCGTCGATGAGCAGGTCACCATTCAGATATACGTCCACGGCGCTGGCAGCGAGGTCGGCGCAGTTATGAATGACCTGGACGCGGGCCGTAGGGTTTCCCAACAAAGGCAGTTCAACGAGCGGACCACCACTGGCCAGCGCGGCCCAGAGCCCGAAAGCCGGACCGCTGCTGTTCTGTTCGCCATCCAGGAAGCCGCTGGCCAGAACGGTAAGTGCCGCACCATCAAGGCCGAGCGATTGCAGCGGGGCGCCATAAGTGGCCACGATGGCCGATTGGTCGGCGGTGCGCACCTGCAACGTGTAGTCCGCAACGGGCAGGGAAACATAGCCTTGGAAATCACCATAGGCGGCATCATCCACGGCTGTGGCTTGCAGCCCTGGCTCGTACACGTCCACGGCGGGCGCATCGGTGCAGCCATGGTAAACCAGCACATCGTTGGTGCCCATCATGTCCGCTGTTTCACGCGCACCGGCGAAAACGCCCAGACTGAAGCCGGGATTGGGGTTGTAGCCGGTCGGGCTGACGATACCACTGGCGACGATGACATAGGTCTCCCCGGAGGTCAACGTAAAGTCCTCCGTGTAGATGGATTCGCTCGAGCTCGTGCTGGTCGGGGGAGCGATGCCCACGGTGAAGTTCACGCCGGCCGGGGCGTCCACGAACGGGGATGCCGTACGGAAGGCGAAGTCATCGATCAGCAGGGTGTTGTCCAGCCACACGTCGACGGTGGCCGCAGCCGCGTCGGCGCAGTTGTGGATCACCTGCACGCGAGCAGTGCCACCGCCGCCTTGAGCGAAGGTTGAGGTTGCCACGAGCAGCGTGGCGCTGAGAAATAGAGTCCGGTTCAGTTCCATGGGATGTTGGGGTGCTTTTGGGCCTTGAGGGCCGTTTGGGTTCGCCACAAGAACACCACACGGGCATTTTTGTTCATGAAGGGAGAAAAAAGATCATACACGCCCGATCGGTGGGAGCCGAACAGCCGAGTCCATCGGGTGGTCGACTCGGTGAAAGACCCCGACGTTTCAGGGACGTACCAAGCGCGCTGCCATTGATCGGTCGCCCAGTTCAACGCGGACCGTGTAGACCCCGCTCGCGCGTGCCGCCAGGCTGATCGTCTCTTGTACCGGGCCTTGAATACCGGTGCGCAGGAGTACCCGCCTCCCGGTGGCATCAAAAACAGTGAGACGCGCGGGGCCCGTCGCGTCTCCCACGGAAAGCTGATAGGTGCCTTCACCGTCCAGCGCGCGCACGTCGATATGCTCTTCAGCGAACGTGGATGGAACGACGACCGGAAGGTTGACGCAGAACTCCGTGCTCTCGCTGTACGTGTATTCGCCGCCGTCCGCGATAAGGCCGATCTCAGGGTTGGTCACCGTGTAGCTGCCCGGCCCTGAGCCGCAACAGAGCCCATCGCCAAACGTGTCGTTGATGGTGAAGGTGTAGCAACCTTCGGGGAGGCAGACGTGTTCTTGCACGGAGCTGTTCGCATCGAGTGACGTGTACAGGCCGCTCAGATGGACGTCCTGGCCGTCGTCATCGGTGAGCGTCCAGGAAACTTCCCCGGGGTAGTTGTCGAACGTGATCTCCACATCCACGCGGTTCGGTAGGATGGTCACGGGTACGCTTGCGGTGTGGTCATCGGAGCCGAATGGATTCTGCACGGTGAGCGTGGCGGTGAAGCTGCCTGCCGTTGTATAGGATACTTGAGGGTTCTGGTCCGTGCTCGTGGCGGGCACGCCTCCCGGGAAGGACCACGTCCAACCGGGCGCGGCGCCGAGGGAGAGGTCGGTGAAGGAGATCACTTCCCCGGCGCAGATCGAAGCGTTGGAGAAGGTGAAGGCCGCGTTCGGTGGCGTGTTGTCCGGAACGAACAGATCGGTTTCCCAGAGCCCTCGGCCAAAGGTCGCCGCGCGCAGCTTGGCATCCGGGTAGAAGATCTCGAGTTCCATGACCGGGGTCTTCGGGAGGCCCGTGTTGAAGGGTTGCCAGTTGCCCAGCGTGTTGTCCGAGTAGAAGACGCCGAGGTCCGTACCAACATACAATCCGTCGTCGCTGCCGTTCTGGTAGATGAGCGTGTTGGCCGGTACGTTCGGCAGGTTGCCGCTGATGTTGTTCCAGTTGTCGCCGGCATCCGTGCTCTCGAACACCTTCACACCCGCCGTATAGCCGCTGACCGAGAGGAAGATGTGCGCCGCGTCCGTCGGATCCACCGCGATGGCGGTCACAACATTGGCGGGCAGTCCGTCACTGAGGTCGTCCCAATCGGACCCGCCGACGGTCGTGCGGAAGAAGGACGCCGTGTTCGCACAGTAGATCACATCATTGTTCGAGGGTGCGATGGCCAGCGCACGGATAGTGAGGTCCGTATCGAACGCGGACAACGGCTCCCAATTGTCGCCACGGTCGGAGCTCTTCCAGATGTTGTTGTACCCGGCTACGAGGATCTGCGGGTCCACGGGGTCGATCGCGAACGGGGTGACCCATGCGCCCTGTTCGCCGATCTGCCCGGCGATGTTGAAGAAGTTCTGACCACCGTCATCGCTCCGGTACAACCCTCCGTACTGCTGTTCGCCATACATGATCTGCGGGTCTTCCGGATCGATGGCGCCTTCCATGCCATCGGCTCCGAGCACGTGGGACCAGTCGTCGCCGTCCAACAGGTTCATGCCATTGTCCTGTGCGCCGGCGATCACGCGGGAAGGATCGGTAGGGCTGCACCCCAACCGGTAGAGTTGGGTGATCTGCAGACCGTTGCTCAGGTCGGTCCACGTATCGCCGCCATCGGTGCTGCTGAACAGTCCGCCGTCGCTGCCGCAGAGCAATCGGCCGCCGACCGCATCGAGGCTATGGATATCGGCGTGCGTGTACGGATCGAAGCCGGTGAAGTACCAGTGCGAGCGGATGTTCCAGCTCGCTCCTCCATCGGTGCTTTTCCACACGTTCACGCCTCCGGCCCAGATCACGTCCGCATCGTCGGGGTCGGCCGTAAGGGCCATGTCGTACCAGCTCTGCCCACCATCGTCACCGCCGTTGTCCTCGTATCCGAAAATGTTCGGCGCGGTACTGCGTTCCTGGAAACTCGAGCCGCCATTGTTGCTGCGGTACAGCCCCAGGAACCCGGCGTCCTCCTCACGCCCCGCCAGCACATAGACCTTGAACGGGTCTGCTGGCGTGACAGCGATCCGCATGCGGTTCACGTCCGACGCTACAGGAAGTCCGGTATCGATGAGATCGAACTGTTCGCCGCCGTCCAGGCTGCGGAAGAACTGGTCGCCGCACGCGTAGACGATCCCGGGGTCGTCCGGTTTGAATTCCACATCGTGGAAGGACCCACTGGCCACTTGGTACCAGGTGTTCGCGCCGTCGGTTGTTTTCCAAAGGCCGTTGTTGGTGGCGCACAGCAGCGTGAGCGGGTCGTCCGGCCGCATGCGCAACGCGCGCGTGGTGCGGGCGGCGGCGGTCTGCCAATCCAGCCCCGTGGCGTTCCAACTGCCACCGCCGTCGGTGCTCTTGATCACACCGATGCTGTACGTATCGGTTCCGTCGCCATCGCCGGTGGCGCAGTAGATGGTCTGGGGGTCGGTGGGGTCGATCGCGATGCCGCTCACACCGAGCGTGGCCAGGTCCGTGAACAAGGGCGCCCAGGACTGTCCGGCATCGGTGCTCTTCC
This sequence comes from Flavobacteriales bacterium, assembly GCA_017998165.1. Taxonomy (GTDB): domain Bacteria; phylum Bacteroidota; class Bacteroidia; order Flavobacteriales_F; family PHOS-HE28; genus PHOS-HE28. The sequence continues at coordinate 5,266 of JAGODO010000042.1, forward strand.
ACAGTCCCCCGCCGGGAGTTCCAGCGTAGATCGTCTGTGGATCGCCGGGGTCCACCGCCGAGCAGTTGACGCGGCCGTTCCCGGGGTTGTAGCCGCTGGCCCAGTTCGTCCAGGAAACGGGCCCCATCGGCTGCCAGTCGGCATTGCTCTTCGCTCCTTGCACGAGCTCCATGCGCTTCAGATCCTTCAGGGCGTGCACGTAGATCCCCGGGTCGGGTCGGACACCACTGGGGTACGTGCGCGGTTCCATCCACCACTCCCAACGCTTGAAGACCTTGTAACCCTTGCCACGCTCATAGGGCCGGCCTTCCCAATGCGCATTGAACGCATCGCGTACCGCATGGAAGTTCGTGCCTGGATCCGACATGCCCTGCGACCATGACTGGCCGCTTGCCACGACAGGAAGAAAGGACAGGAACATCGGGACTGACCAAAAGGAAGCGCGCATCTGGCGAATTTAGGCGGCCCCATTGAGGATGGAACCTTACCGACCACCGACCGACTTTGTTCCGTTGCGCACCGGCGACGGAGCGTACACCCTGCGCAGCGAGCAATTGGGTGAACAGTATCACAGCCTTCATGGTGCGGTGCAGGAGAGCACGCATGTGTACATCAAGGCGGGACTGGAGTTCGTGGCGAAGGCGGAGATGGACGTGCTTGAAGTCGGATTGGGCACCGGGTTGAACCTTCTGCTCACATGGATCCGCTGCTTGGAAGGCAAATACCGCGTGCGTTACACGGCGCTCGAACCGTTCCCGCTGGGGCGCGAGCAACTGGAGAACTTGGCTCATTGCGAGGACCTGGCTTGGCCGGGTCTGCACGAGCCCTTCATCGAACGCATGACGACAGGACAGGGTGCGTGGCACGAAGCTATTGGCGGGCTCGCGTTCCGGCAGCTGGCCGAAGGGGCCGGGGAACACGAGGCCATGGAGGCGTATGATGTCATCTACTTTGATGCGTTCGCCCCTTCGATCCAGCCGGAGCTGTGGACCGTGGACATCTTCCAACGCATGCATCGCGCGCTGCGGCCGGGCGGAGTGCTCGTCACCTACTGCGCGAAAGGGGATGTGCGTCGTGCGATGATCGCTGCGGGCTTCTTGGTGGAGCGACTACCGGGGCCGTGGGGGAAGCGGGAGATGGTGAGGGCAACGAGGTAATGTCCCTTGCCCGGACTATTGACGGCTACTGCTTCAGCACCTTCCACGCGCACCTCTCGCCGTAGTCGCCATCGTAACGGATGTGAAGCAAACCAACAGGGAGGTCTTGCAGATCCACGCTCAACGTGCTGCCATATTCAACAACGGGCCGCGTTGCTACCAATGCGCCGGTTGCGTTGTGCATATGAAGCGTACCGCGGAAGCATCCCATGCTTGCGAGCGATAATTGCACGTGATGCGTCGCAGGAACAGGCCATGCCTGGGGCGACCGGTCGCGTTCTTGATCAGATACGCTGGTGTTGAGTTCGCTGTCGTGGTAGCGGCGGCACTGATTGGGCAACCCGCAACCGCCCGTGAACGGAAGCTCCAGATATTCCAACACAAGACCGCAGGCGGATCCCAGTTCATTCGGTGCCATGATGACACCGAGCCAAGTGGAAGCAAGCGTATTCTCGAAGTAGATGCGCCCATCCGGTGCCAGGACCATTTGCAGTTCCGGTTGTCCGAACAAATAGTCCGAGTCGGCCATGGTCAGAACCAAGTGGGACGCAACTATGGCTGCTTCTGTCGGTGTGGTCAGGTCGTATTGATGGAAACTGTATACCCCTCCGGCAACCGCATCCGTGGTGATCATATAGAGTTTGGATCCGTCCGGTGAGAACTCCAGGCCATCGACCGTGTTGCCAACGGGTGGTGGGATCGACGCGATCCGAGCTGCGGATCCGGTGGCGGGATCGAATGATAGCACTTGAATGATCGCCGAATCCAATCCTTCGGCAGGGCTTGGTTCGGCGCATATGGCGAGAACGTCGCCACCGTAAGAGGCCGCCAGTGGTCCATCGCGCATAGGGTATTCGTTAGCGCCGACCCATTGACTGTAGACCTCTCCGCAATGGCTGACAACAGGTTGTGGCTCCAATCCGTTGGTGGTCAACTGCCAAGCGATGATCTCGTCCGTGCCCCAGCGTTGCACAAGCACCCAATAGTCCTCGCCATTAGCATGCGGTACTGCCGTGAGCTTGCAAGTAGAACTGTCCATGAACCAGGTCATGTCACCCACGAAGGCTCCTTGTCCACCACCTGCGGTCAGATCGATCCGAGAATAGCCACAGCGACCCGGCGGTCCGAGGTAGGCCGCGTATTCATTGTAGAAATAGGCTGCATCATGATCGCTACCCGGCCATGGAAGCAGAAGCAGGCCTTGTTGGAACGCGGGCGGATACGGGTCTGATCCGGGTACATTGGCAACCGGACCATGCATGGCGTTGTGAACCGAATCCTGCAAGGCATAAACCAACAACTGGCCCACAGGGTCGCTCAGGATCGCAGCATTGTTATGTCCGCCATGCAATTGAGTGCTCACCACGGCGCTTCCACTCGCGAAGCTCACATGATTGTCGCAAAACAACCAATGAGCATTGCGCAATTGCCCGACCGCAACTCCACATGAAATGACCAAGAGGGCCAGTAATGCGCAGCGCATGCTCAATAGACCCTGAATCCGCCAGTGGCCTGATCTCCATATAGCCCGACCTCCTGACTGCAGCATTCACCGGGAGTGCTGCCTGAGTAACAATCCCAGAATACAACGGGGTTATCGGTGCAATCGTTAGAGGCGCAGTGCAAGCTGACGGCGATAAGGATAGGTGACCCGCTTGGAACGGAGAAATCCACGTACCCTGGACCATAGAGCGTTTGACACGAGGAATCCGAAGGCTCATCGGGACTGTTGCAGGATCCATCCATGAACAACATTCGAACCCCATACGTGCATTCTATTTCTGTTGCAACGCGGATCATGCTCTGGCCGGTTCCGGCAAGTGCCAACCCGAAGCACAACCCCACCACCGCCCAACGGATCTTGTTCGCTTCATGACCATGGATGTTGAAGCTCGAAACTATGGTCAAAGAATAGCTGTGTGCGGCAAAGTTGAAAACTTATTCCCTGTTACCCGACCTACGCTGCTGTGACCATTACGTGGCGTCCCGGTGGCATGCTGGTAACCTACTGCGCGAAGGGGGATGTACGCCTCGCGATGATCGGAGCGGGTTTCAGTGCCAAGCGCTTGAAAGGCCCGCCCGGGAAGGCGCACATGTTGCGGGCTGTGAGGAGGTGAGCGGCTGCAGCGCGTCCGTTGCGCTCAATAGCGGATCGGCACGGACGCCCGCAGGCTCTCATCGATCGCGGTCTGCAGTTCTTCCACCCACGGTTTCGAATAGGTATCGATCACGTCGTTGAAGAGCGCCAGATCGAAATGCAGCACCAATGTGGCGGGGTCGGGCTGCTCGCAGGAAGCGCTGAACTCTCCCAACGCATTGCTCACCCGCCTGTTGAACGCGGAAGGCGTCGCGGCCACGGTGATCGGCCTATCGGCGTGCAGGACCAGGTCGGTCCTTCGGTGAAAGGTGAAGGGGAGGAGCTTGGGGCACTCCATCGGGTCGGCCGGGCCATCCAGTATCGGGTACCAGTGTACGAAGGGACCGGCGACGAACCGGTAACCGGCACTGTCATCCGGGGCGAGCCGTGAAGGTTGTCCGGTGTAGCCGGCGCTTTCATACTTCCATACGCGGGGCAGAACGGTATCGCAGACCGATAACCGCGCCCGGTCCAGCGCATCGATGGCGAAGCGGCGTTGGATCCAGGCGTTCAAGCGTTGCGTGCGATGGGATCGGGGTTCCTGCACCGTGTCCGCTTCGAGGGCCGAGGGAAGGAAGCCGCCGAGCGAGCCGCGAAGGATGGCGTTGGGAATGGCCCCTCCCTCCGCGAGTTCGAGCATGACGCGCTCCTGTTTGAAGTTCGCGCTCGCGGCCTGGGTGGGCAACGGGATGGTGAACGGCTCGCCATTGATCCCGCTGTCCTTGTACGGCAGTGCTTCCACCACCCCGCCATTGAGCTCTGCAGGGAGCTCGTCCAGCAGGAAGCGTTGGTGGGTCGAATTGGGATAGATGAAGTGGAGCGTCCGCTTCGTCTCGTCCTCGAACGCGAGGAACTCCTGCGCGGACCAGCTGTCGTTCCTGTCCCCGTGGCGACCCTCATAGCGGCTGCGCGAGCGGCAGATGATCAGCTGCACGTCGAGGATGTTCAACAACGCCCGGTACAGCACGACCAGTTTCTGGCGGCTGATCCTGCGCTCGGCGAAGCACTGCCCGATGGAGAGCTCGACGTTGATATCGGGCCCGGGAACCACTTTCACACTGTCGTGCAGGAAGCGCATGACCTCGGCTATCGGCCCGAGGATGTCGTGCATCCCATAGCGGCTCTTCACCGCGTTCACATAGTTGGTGAACGCGTGGACGTTTTTGCGGCCGACGATGATGTCCCGCGGATAGCGTTTGTCGAACGATGACATGCTCACGCTGCCGGGCGGTGTGTAGGTCATGTTGAAGAACGGGACGCAATTCTTCAGGAGCGCGAGCGGATCGAGCGGAAGCGGATCCAGCATGTCGAACGTCCATCGCTGGGTGTTGGCCTTGCCCACGGGGTCCACTTCCGGTTCGGGGAACCCGTTGAAGGTCTCGATCATCGGAGCGAGGTCCGGGGCAGTTCGCACGAGGATGCTGGCATGCGCGATGGGATAGTCGCCTTGCACCATCGACTCGCGCAGGGCGATGATGCCGCTGCCGAGCTGCTCGATGACGAACTCCAGTTCTTCGCCAGGTGCGATCAGCAGGTCGTTGAAGGAGATGGTGGCATCGCCCCAACGGCCATCGCCCAGATCGACCCGGTGCAAACGCGCGCCGCGACCGGTTTCGTTCACCGTAGTGCCGTCCGCTTTGATCAGGCGCGCATCGAACACGGAAACGTCGCTGAAGAACGAACCGGCCTGGATGGTCTCTTTCTTCAGCAGATCGACGCCGTGCGGCGTGTTCACATGGAAGCGACGGCGCAGCAGGAACCTCGCCCGCTCCTCATAGCCGCGTTCATGGCTCCTGTAGACCTCGTTCTGGATCTCGATCGCCTGGTCCTGAACGACCAGATCATAGGGGAGGAACTTCTCTGGTACATGCGTGTCGACCGTATCTGTCGGCCATTGATGGGGCTCTGCCTTGTGCTGGTTCCAGTGCTGCGCGAGTACACCGGCGGGGAGCGCGGTCAGGCAACAGGCGATCAACAGGGCCTGCACGGTGATGGGATACATTGGCGCGATGGGCAGTTTCAATATTAGGGTTTATGGCCTGCTCCTGAAGCGGAGTCAGGTGCTGGTCGCCGATGAATTGATAAAGGGTCACCGCATCACCAAATTCCCGGGCGGTGGCTTGGAGTTCGGGGAGGGGACCAAGGATGGATTGCTGCGCGAGATCCGCGAGGAGATCGGCGTGGAAGCCTTCGGCCTGGAGCATTTCTATACCACGGACTTCTTCCAGATGAGCGCCTTCCGCGAAGGGCAACAGATCATCAGCATCTACTACACGTTCCAAGTGGCCGACCCCGGGGCGATCCAGGCGAGCAAGGTGCCGTTCGACTTCAAGCAGGAAGTGGACGATGAGGAATCGTTCCGCTGGCTCGACCTGTCGGGCGCCCGGGTCGAGGATATGACCCTGCCGATCGACCGCGTGGTGATGGCGATGCTGCTCGCTACGCGCTGAGCCGCTTCATCACGTAGCTGTTCACCTTCTCGAAAAGATCCTCGGGTTCGAACGTGCGCCAGTCCATCTGGTCGAGCTGCCCGCCGAGCAGGAAGTACTTGTCGATGTCGGCGGCTTTGAGGTCTTCCCGGACGTGCTCGCGGAAGTTCAGCACCGCGATCCAGCCGTCCGCATCGGCCGCCTCGGCGTACCACTCGCTGTAGTACTCGTCATCGCCGGGATGGAAGTTCAGCACGTTCTCCCCGACAAGGATGAACTTGCTGATACCATGCGACATCATGGCCTCAACGATGTCGCGCTTGAGGAACATGATGTCGTTGCCGAGCAGGTCGTTCCACTCGCCGATGAACTCGATGATCGCGTAGCCCTCGTCGTAGTCGACGAAGAGCATCTTCAGGTAGAGCGTCTCGCTGCCGAAGTCGTCCCATTGCGGGTGCAGCGCGTGATCGTAGACGGCATGCGTGAATTCGAACTCGCTGTGCTCCCTGCCGAAGAAGGGTGATCGCTCGTCCTCCTCGGCGGTGTAGCGGTGGCGCCAGTTGTAGAAGGGTTCGAGGGTGTGCATGGACAAGCTTCAAGACTCAAGACACAAGCTGCAAGGCGTCAAGGTCGTGTTCTGGAGCGATGCACAAAGATGCCGACGATCGTCAGGATGGCTGTCACCGATGCGCATTCACTTGGAGCTTGTGTCTTGAGACTTGTGTCTTGAAGCTTCCACCGCTTTCCTCACGCTCCCGTGTTTCCGTAGCAGTTCGTTGGCGGCGTCATAGTCGACGTGCAACTCGTCCATCACCATCCGTGTTCCGCGATCGATGAGCTTGTTGTTGCTCAGTTGCATGTCCACCATGCGATTGCCTTTCACGCGGCCGAGCTTGATCATCACCGTGGTGGAGATCATGTTGAGGATGAGCTTCTGGGCCGTGCCGCTCTTCATGCGTGTGCTGCCCGTAACGAACTCGGGCCCCACAACGGCGACGATGGGGTGCTCGCAAACGGTGGTCACCGGGCTGTCCGGATTGCAGGTGATGCACCCGGTGAGGATCCCGTTTGCCCGGCAGCGTTCGAGTGCGCCCACGACATACGGGGTCCCCCCGCTGGCGGCGATGCCGATGACGGTATCCTCGGAGCCGATGGCGTGCTCTTGGAGATCCTTCCAGCCCTGCTCGCGATCGTCCTCGGCGAACTCCACGGCCTTGCGGATGGCCTGGTCCCCGCCGGCAATGAGCCCCACGACGAGCCCGTGCGGCACACCGAACGTGGGCGGGCATTCGCTGGCGTCCACGATGCCCAGGCGCCCGCTCGTACCCGCACCGAGGTAGAAGAGCCGTCCACCGCGGGCCATGCGCCCGGCTATCGCGTCCACCAGCGCGGTGATGGCGGGCAGCGCCAGCGCGACAGCATCGGCCACGGTGCGGTCCTCAGCGTTGATGTTGCGCAGGAGCTCATCGGTACCCATGTTCTCCAAATGGTCATAACGGGAAACGCTCTCGGTGATCCTGGCCATCTTCGGTCGGTAAGGGATACGGGGCGAAGGTTGTTGAAGGGCGGACGTACCGGGAAAGCGGTTCCTTCTACTTTTGATCGGGCGCATGGGGAGAAGTCGAACACAACCGTCGGACCTGGGACAGGTCGATCAGTTCCGGGCGGATGTGCGCAAGGGCTGGGCCGACCTGCGGTCGCTGACCAGCCAGACCCACAAGCGGCTGGTGCTGGGCGTGATCATCATCGGCGCGCTGTTGCGGATCTCGCAGCTCTGGCAGGGCATCACGTACGACGAGGCGTTCACCTGTGTCTTCTACGCGCCCAAGCCGGTGAGCTTCATCCTGAGCGACTACACCTGGCCGAACAACCACCTGTTGCACACCTTGCTGGTGAAATGCTCGATGGCGCTTTTCGGGCCGCATCTGTGGAGCGTGCGTTTGCCGGCGCTGGTGGCGGGCATTCTGGTGATGCCGCTCTTCTACCTGTTCGTTCGGGCGATGTTCAACCGCTACGTGGCGTTGCTCACGCTGGCGTTCGTCGCGGCGAGCGGGGCGTTGATCGAGTACAGCGCGCTGGCCCGGGGCTATAGCCTTACCTGGCTCTTCATGGTGGCGGCCTCGATGGCGGGCCGGCATCTGGTGAAGCAGAACAACGCCGTGAGCGCGGCACTGGTTGCGCTCTTCTCGGCGCTGGGCATGTGGGCGGTGCCCACGATGGCGTATCCGGCGGCGGCCATCTACATCTGGCTGTTGCTGTACATGGGTTCCCTCTACACGAACTCGCTGAACCGCCGCCTGCTCGGGCTCCTGTTCTCGTTCCTGCTCTTCGTGCTGCTGAGCGTGCTGGCCTACCTGCCGGTGATCCTCACCCATAGCCTCGATCACCTGCTGCACCACCCGACGCTGGGCGAGAACACCTGGGCGGGCTTCGTGCAGACGCACATGGACAAGGCGCTGGAGTTGTGGGTCTTCTTCAACGATACGGCGGCGACCTGGGTGAGCATTCCCGGCTTCATCGGCCTGGCCTATGCGGCGTACATCAGCAGCAAGTACCGGATCATGCTCATCTCGATCCTGCTCGCCAGCGTGCCCCTGGTGATCGCCCAGGCCGCGCTCGGGCCGCCACAGACATGGGCCTTCGTGTTGTTCAACCTGCATCTCAGTTCCGGCATCGCCGTGTTCTACGGGCTGAAATACATACAGGAGAAGGTGTATCCAAACTTCACGAAACGGGCGCGCACGGCGCTGGCCAGCGCGATCATCCTGGCAGGCATGGGCTGGCTCGGGATGCGCTCGCCGAAAGACCGGTTGGAGCGGTTCGATGACGCGGCCAAGGCGGCTGAATGGTTCATCGGCGTGCTGAAGCCGGGGGACCGCGTGCAGGTGCTCGATCCCAACGACGCGCCGTTCGAGTTCCACCTGATGGCCGAGGGTATCGATCCATCCTACGTGAACAACGGGGACGGGGACGGGCAGCTCTATGCGTTGGTGAGCCCGGCGAAGGGGCAGACCGTCGGCTCGGTGCTGCTGGGCGATCGCATGGCACGAACGGACAGCGCGGCCATGGTGAAGGTGCGGGATTGGAAGCGGCTCGAGATCTGGAAGCGGCCGTGAGGGCTGGTTGTCGGTTGACAGTTGTCGGTTGTCGGGCTGCCGATGCTGGCGGACCGGGTCTCTGTCGCTGTCCATCGTGTGTTTGTTCCAGCACGCCGGGCAACCGACAACTGTCAACCGACAACGATCACGACGTCAGCACTCCGACCGACACCCGCGATCAGATCTTGTGCTTGATCTGCTCCGTGAGCTCGCGGAAGCGCGCGTTCTGTTTGATGTCCTTCTCCCACGCGAGGCCCATGCCCACCAGGTCGATGGTCTCGGTCATGGTGGCGCCCGGCTTGCCTTCCTGGGCAGCGAGGATGAAGACCGTGTCGCTGATCGCCATGGCGTTCTCCACATCGTGGCTCACGATGATCAGCGTATTGTGCTCGTCCAACAGGGAGACTTTCACCAAGAGGTCGATCACTTTGTCGATCATCAGCACGTCCAGGCCCGAGAACGGCTCATCGAAGAGGATCGTCTTCGTGCCTGTGAGCACCTGTTGCAGGATGCTCACGCGCTGGCGCTGACCGCCGGAGAGTTGCGCGGGGTATTTGGCCAGGTGCTCGCTGAGGTTGAAGTGCTCCGCGTGCTGCTTGATGATCTCCTTCTGTTGCGCCTCGGTGTGCTTCGTGTCCGACCGCTCCATGGCGATGGCGAGGTTCTGCATCACCGTGCGGTGCCGGAAGAGCAGGTAGTTCTGCGGAACGATCCCCACTTCACCGGCCTGCACCGGATGCAGGTCGACGCCGATGCGCACCGTTCCCGTGGTGGGCTTCAGCATGCCGGCGATGATCTTGAACAACTGCGTTTTGCCGATGCCGCTGCGGCCGATGAGGGAGACCACCTGCCCTTGGTGGACGCCCGGCCTGCTCAGGTTGTTGATCTGGAAGGACACATCGCGCAGGATGGGCCGGTCGTAGGTGATGCCCACGCCCTCCACACTGAGTATGATCTCGTTGCGCGTGTGGTTCATTTGGCGAGCTGTACGCGGGTGTAAGGGAAGAGCCAGGCGCGCAGGCGGCCGAGCAGCCAATCGAAGAAGAGGCCCACGAGGAAGATCACGATGAGCAGTGCGAACACGGTACTGATGTCCATGTACTTGTTGCTCTTGATCAGCATGGTCCCGAGCCCGCCCTCGCTCATGCTGAGGCCTTCCACCATGGTGATCATCATCCAGGCGATGGCGAAGTTCTGGCGCATCACCTCGAACACCTGGTCCAGCCGTCCGACGATGACGATCTCCCAAAGGGTCCGCCAGGAACCCATGCGCAGCGTGCGGCAGAGCTCCACTTCCTGGCGGTCGATGTCGCCGATGATGGCGAGCAACGAAGTGACGAAGAATGGAATGATACCGAACATGAGGAGGCTGATCTTCAATTGGCCACCGTTCTGGGTGAGCAGCATGAAGAGGAGGATGAGGCCCGTGAGGGTGAGGTAGCGCAAGCGGACCACCAGATCGGCCAGCGGCTTGAACACGGGCACGATCGAGAGGTACGAGATCACCAGTGCGATCAGGATGGAGATGCCCATGCCCTTGAAAGTGAGGAAGAGACTCGCCAAGAAGTTCTCCATGAAGGCGGCGGAGCCCAGGACCTTCACCAACGATGCACCGACCTTGAGGGGACCGGGTATGAGCCCATCACCGCTGAGCTGCCAGGCCAAGAGGGCCACGAGGGCCTCTGCGGCGAGCAAACCCCACACGGCCGACTTCGGCAGTTTCGCGAATGGCTCGAAGAGGGAGCGGAGGAGGTTCATGTGTGGGAAGTGACGAGTAGCGAGTGGTGAGTGACGAGTTGCAGCTGCCTAGGCAGACTCGCCACTCGTCACTCACCACTCACCACTCAAGTTCATTCTCCGAGCACGATGGCTACCCGGCGGTTGGTGGCCTTGCCGGCGGCCGTCGCATTGTCCGCGGCGGGTTGTGTTTCCCCGAAGCCTTTCGCCGTGATGCGCTGCGTGGGCAGGCCCTTGCCGACGAGGTAGTTCTTCACGCTCAGCGCGCGCTCTTCGCTCAGGCGCATGTTCGCCGCGTCGTCACCCGTGTTGTCGGTATGGCCGTTCACGCCGATCTTCAATCCTTCGGCCACCATGGCGCTCTTCAGGATCTCGTCCAATGTGGCGTAGCTCTCTGCCTTGATCATGGCGCTGCCGGTCTCGAACTGGATCTGGAAGTTCTTCGAGCTCACCGGGCTGGTGATCTCGCCCTTGTACTCCACCTTGATGGCTTCGCCGGCCATGAGTTCAGGATGGTTGGCGATAACGGTGGCCAAGAAGCTCTTGTCGATCACCGTCTGGTAGGCGGGATAGGTGGCGAGGAACTCCGGGTACATCTTGCTGAGGATGTCGCCGAAGGTGGTGTACACGATCTTGTAG
>JAGODO010000043.1 GCA_017998165.1 Flavobacteriales bacterium
AAGAGCGGACCCGGCTGATGACGTTCGCACATGCCAGGTTCAGGAAGGAGACCTTCAGGGAACAGTATGGAAGGATCCTTGGAGCGATGGGTGCGCGGCAGCACTGACGGACCACCGGGCTCCGCCCGGTCAGATGATCGTCCTCGCACGCTGACCTTATTTTCACCTCAAAACACAGTTCACCTGTGCCCGATAGCGAGTACGGTCCGTTAGGCCGGTCCGGGAAAAGGTCCGGTGATCCCGTCTGGTGGGATCGCGGTTTCCTTCCCCATTTCGAGAGCCAGGACCATATCCAGCACGTCTGCTTTCACCTCGTTGACAGCCTTCCGGCGTCGGCTGTCCAACAAATGGCAGAGGAACTGAAGTCGGTGTCACCCATTCTTCGGGATGCGGAACGCGAGAAGCGCTTCCAAGCCTATCTGGATGCCGGACACGGAGGGTGTTGGCTTCGTGATCCACAGGTTGCCGAAATGGTCCAAGGCGCTTTCCTGTTCTTCCAAGGAGTGCGCTACAACCTGCACGAATGGTGTGTGATGCCCAACCATGTCCATGTCCTGTTCCAACCCACCAACGGGTGGACCATGAGCAAGAGCGTGGCTTCATGGAAAGTGTTCACCGGCAGGAAGATCAGCGAGTGGAGGATGCGGTCCGGCTTGGTCACCGATGCACAAGGTGGGCCGGTCTGGCAGCGGGAGTACTACGATCGCTTCATCCGCGATGAGAACCACTACGAGAGCGTGGTCGCGTACATCCGGGATAATCCCGTGAAAGCTGGATTCGTGGCTCGTGCGGAGGATTGGAAATTCTCTTCGGCAGGTCATGGTCGATGGTAGTGCTGGGAGATTCGAAACCGGGCAGAGCCCGGTGGTCCGGTAGGTCCGTTCAGGACAGGGCAGAGCCCGGTGGTCCGTGGGCAACGGGCTACTTTCGCGATCCTATGTCCAAAAAAGTCCTCATCACCGGTGGCGCGGGTTTCATCGGTTCGGCGCTCAGCAAGCATTTGCAGGAGGAGGGCCACGAGGTATTCGTCCTGGACAACCTGAGCTTCGGCCGTCGCGAACTGGCCGGTGTACCGGACAACCGCTTCTTCAACACCGACATCCGGGACCGGGCGGCCACGCAGAAAGTGCTGGATGAAACACGTCCGAACATCGTTCTCCATCTCGCTGCGATACACTTCATCCCATACTGCAACGAGCATCCGGCGGAGGCCGCCGACGTCAACATCAACGGCACCATCAATGTGCTGGAGTCGGCAGGGATGAAGGGCAGTGTGGAGCAGGTCTTTGTGGCCAGTACGGCCGCCGTGTATCCGATCGCCGATGGTGCCATGGATGAGGCCCATGCGCTCGGGCCCATGGACATCTACGGCACTACCAAGCTCGCCACCGAGAAGATCGCGGGCGAGTTCCACCTGCGAACGAAGATGCCTGTGATCATCGGCCGCTTCTTCAACGCCTTCGGGCCGAACGAGACGAACCCGCACCTCTTCCCCGAGATCCAGCGGCAAGTGCTGGGTGGTGCGCGCGCGTTGAAGCTCGGCAACCTCGATCCCAAGCGCGACTACATCCACACCGAGGACATGAGCCGCGCCATGAGCGCCTTGCTCGCGAAGGGCATGAAGGGCTACGACACGTTCAACATCGGGCGCGGCATCGAGTACAGCGTGCGCGAAGTGGTGGAGGCCTTCGAACGACAGCTCGGCGAGAAGCTCACCATCGAAGTGGATCCGGCGCGCGTTCGCAAAGTGGAGCGTATGCACCTGCTTGCCGATGTGCGAAAGTTGAAGCAGGCTACCGGTTGGGAGCCGAAGTGGGGCATTGATGAAGGGGTTGCGACACTGCTGAAGGAGCAGGTCCTCTAATAAGCTACAAGACACAAGGCCCAAGCTTCAAGTCTCAACGAATACAGGAACTCCACGAACCTTTGAAGCTTGTGTCTTGGAACTTGAGCCGTGAAGCTTGATGAGAGTCGTCCTCTGCACCGACGGTGTCTACCCTCAGGCCATGGGCGGTATGCAGCGGCATTCGCGGTTGTTGGCGGAGCACCTCGCGCGGTCCGGCAAGGTCGAACTCACGGTCCTGCATCCGCATAACGCGGACATCTTCGACAAGTCGCTCGGCATCCGCGAGGTGAGCGTGCCTGATATCGACAAGAGCAAGCTCTACCTGCGTGAGCTCTGGCGGTACAGCGGCAGGGTTGGAGAGAAGCTGGAAGAGTTGAAGCCTGACGTCATCCTTTCGCAAGGCTTCTGCGTGTGGAAGGGCATCGACCGGTTCAGCGAGCGGCTCATCGTTCATCCGCACGGTCTGGAGATGTTCCAGATGCTCACCCGCAAGGAGCGCCTGCTGGGCTGGCCGTTCCGAGCGGCGTTGGAATACATCGTCCGTCGTAGCGCCGTGGTTATCAGCCTAGGCGGAAAGCTTACCGGAATCCTGCAAGGTCTGGCAAATGGGAGCAAGTGTCGCGTGGTCGTTCTGCCGAATGCTACCGACGTTCCTGCCGACCGGTCGACGTCGTCAGCCGGGCAACCGACAACCGACAACCGACAATCGATCACCCTTCTCTTCGTCGGCCGCTTCGCCTTCAACAAGGGCTTGGATGTCCTCATGAACGTGGCCGAAAGGCTGGTCAAGGAAGGCCAGGGCGACCTCGTGCGCTTCCAATTGGCGGGCGATGGACCGCTGCTCAAGCAATACCAACAGGTCGGGTTGCCCGCGAACGTCGAATTGCTCGGCCGTGTGGATGACGCGCGGCTCGACAAACTCTACGCGGAATGTGACGGGCTCATACTGCCTACCCGTTTCGAAGGCATGCCCACCGTGGTGCTCGAGGCGATGGCGCGCGCCAAGCCCATCATCGTGAGTGACGTCGGCGCGAGCGGTGAGCTGGTTTCGCCGCACAATGGCTATCTCCTTCCACCAGGTGATGCGGGCCAGTTGTACAATGCTGTGCTGGCTTTCGCTTCGCGTTCGCCCGAAGTGCGCGCCCAAATGGGTGCCTACAGCTACGAGCGCGTGAAGGAGGTCTTCAGCTGGCCCGTGGTGGTGAAGGGGTTCGAAAAGCTCTTTGCGGACGTCGTGGCGCACTGATCGCTCAAGAGAGCAGTTCGTTCTCGAGGCGCTCCGTGATCGACCCCAACAAATGCTCGCTAAGGTCCACGTTCGGATCGATCGCTATCGTGCGTTCACCACAGAGGATCGCAAGGAGTGCTTCCACCAGCCGATCCACGGGAATGGAAACGCCCAGCTTGCGCGAACCGATCGCTTCGCTCACCGCACCGGCCTCGCCCACATGGATCACAGGCCGTCGCAAGTAGAAGATCTCGGTGAACTTGGTGCCCAGCAGGTCCTTGTTGAAGCTGGGGATGAATATCAGCACGCCATCCGCCTCCGCGATGCGCTTGAAGACCTCGCGGGCGGGGATCGGCGCGTGCATACGTATGTGCGCATCAAGTCCGCGCGCCTTCAACTTCGTCCGGTACGTGTCGGTCCCGTGTCCCGTGATGTACAGATCGAGACGGACATGGGGCCAGCGTTCCGGCCTGGTCTCGCGTACCTTCTCGAACGCCAGCATCAACTGCTCGAAATAGGCTTCTGCCTCCCGCGCACCGTACAGGCTGCCTGCATAGATCAGTCGCACGTCTCCGTCGTTGCGCGACGGAAGCGGCTCTCCCAGTTCATCCGGATCGATGGCATGGCCGAGCACGGAGCATTTCGTGGCCTGTTCCGGATACGCCGCATGCAGATGATCGATCACGCTCGGGTGTGGACTGGTCACGCGATCGGCGTGCTCCATCATCTCCCGCTCAAACGCACGTTCGTGGGCCTGGTCCGCTGCGCTGAGCGAACCATGGCCGTAACCATCATGCCATGTCCAGGGGTCACGCAGATCGCACAGCAGCTTGATCCCGTGCTTGCGCTTCAGTTCAACGCCGAAGTGGAACAAACGGAACGGGGCGCCGGTGACAAGCACCCACCGGATGCCGTGCTGCTCGATCAGTGTACCCGCTTCGCGCAGCAATTGTCCGCGCCAGAGGATCGACTTGTCCAGCCAATTGCCCTTGGTCATCATCGGCAGCAGGACCTCCCAAACGCGATACATCACCTTCTCGCTGAAGCGCGTGAGCGGCCGCTTGAAGAGCACGGTGGGGTAGCGCTGCGGCAATGGATGCACGGTGATGCCCGGCTCACTGATGTCGGCTGTCCATAACGAACCCCTCAGATCCTCACCTCCTGCGCTGTGGATCACATGCATGGGGTGGCCCATGCGGGCCAGAGCCTTGGCGAACTTCGCCCAACGCCTCCCACCGATGCCCTTGTAGGGCGGAAAGGTGTGGCTGATGAGCAGGATCGGCTCGCCTGGTCGCATGGTCGGCGCGCTTGGTCGAAGGGACCGGCGCGGCCCGCGAATGTGCGGAAACAGGTCCATCCACCGCCGTACTTTCGCCGCCCTTCATGCGACACGCGATCATCACCGGCGGTGCGGGCTTCATCGGTAGCCACCTCGTGGACCGTCTGCTCGCGGAAGGTGGGTGGCGCGTAACGGTGATCGACAACTTCGATCCGTTCTACCCGCGTGCGCTGAAAGAGGCGAACATCGCCACGCATCTGAAGCACCCGGACTTCCGCTTCATGGAAGGCGACATCCTCGATGACGTTGTGCTCGACCAGGCGTTCGCGGAGAAGGGCGCGGTGGTGATCCACATCGCGGCCAAAGCCGGGGTGCGCCCGAGCATCGCCGACCCGATCGGCTACCACCGGGTGAACGTGACGGGTACGTTGAAGCTGCTCGAGCGCGCACGGTACTCGGCTGTGGAGCATTTCATCCTGGCCAGCAGCAGCAGCGTGTACGGTGTGGACCCGAACGTGCCGTGGAAAGAGAAGGAGCGTGGCATCCAGCCCATCAGTCCGTACGCGGCCAGCAAACTCGCGGCGGAGGGCTTCGCGCAGGTATATGCCCACCTGCACGGCATGAAGGTCACCGCTTTGCGCTTCTTCACCGTGTACGGCCCGCGCCAACGGCCCGATCTGGCGATCCATCAGTTCTTCCGGAAGATCCTTTCAGGAACACCCATCCAGCAGTTCGGGGATGGGAGCACCCGGCGTGACTACACGTTCGTGGACGACATCATCAGTGGCGTGCGCGGGGCCATCGACCGCCGGCAAGGCGGGCCTTTCGGGATCTACAACCTGGGGAACTCGGATACCATCATGCTGCGGGACCTGATCGGAGCGATCGAGCACGAGACGGGCCGCAAGGCGATCATCGAACGGAAACCCGAACAACCCGGGGATGTGCCCCAGACCTTCGCCGATGTGAGCAAGGCCGGTGCGCATTTCGGATACACCCCCACCACATCCATCCGGGAAGGGCTCAAGCGATTCCACGGGTGGATCGTTCAAGAGGCCGGGGTCATGCCCTGAGGCCGGTCGCATGGCCGCCTACTTTCGCGCCCGCCCATGCGCATCATCGGCATCAGCAACAAGACCCGGTACTGGCAGCACTACTGCTTCAGCAACCCGCCTGATGGCTACCGCTATTCGCGCATGCTCGACATCCCCTGGCATGTGCTGAAAGTGAAGCAGCAGTTCCTGGCGCACACGAAGTGGTTCCTTCCGGGCAAGCCTGCGGACATCTACCACACGTACAACAGCGTGGTGGCCAACAAACGGCCCTGGGTGATCGAGGTCGAGAGCTACCTGCCCCGCTACAAGCCGATGAGGGAAGGTCACCCGCTGTTCAAATGGGGGCAGCGCAGGCTGGCCAGCACGGATTGCAAGCAACTGCTCTTCACCAGTGAGAACACGGCACGGATGAACCGGGACAAACTGGTCTCCATTGGAGTAGACCCGGCGAAGATGACCGTGGTGTACCGCGCCGTTGAGCAATACCTGCCGGGTGAGAAGGACAAGGACCACTTCATCATCCTGTTCGCCGGCAACGGCTTCTATCGCAAGGGAGGGGTGGAGCTCCTGAAAGCTTTCCAGCGCTTGGGGCGCAAGGATGCGCAACTATGGATCGTGAGCACCCTTGAAGTGGATTGGGGCGTGTTCCCCGAACCTGCGGAGATCGCATGGGCGGAGCGGACGATCACCGACGACCCGCGCATCACCCTGCACAAGGGCATACCGCACGCACGGTTGCTTCAGTTGATGCGTCAGGCCCATGTGTTCGTCAGCACCACGTTCAGCGATCCGTTCAACAACACGGTGCTGGAGGCCATGGGCGCCCAGTTGCCGGTGATCTCATCCGATATCAGCTCGATCCCCGAGATCGTGGCGCATGACCGCAACGGCTGGTTACTGCCGGTTACCGGACGCCCGAGCGATGAGATCGCGGACGATATCGCCGCCCGCCTGCGGATACTCATGGACGATCGGGAGACCTACGATCGGATGTGCGGTGAAAGCCTGGCCGTGGTGCGTGAGAAATTCGATCTGCGTGTGCGGAACGCACGGCTGGCCGCGATCTATGACGCGGCGCTCGGCAAGGCCTAGCGGCTGAAACAGCAGCGGTAATGGCGCGCAACGGCATCCTCGCCCCAACCAAGGGCGATGCCGGCCTGAGAGCAGGAGCTCGCGCCGACGATGCGCACGGAGAGATCGGCGTTCGCGGCGCTGTTCGTCCACTCCCAATCACCTGACATGTTCTGTAGTCCGAGCTCGGTCGCGTGCGTGCATGCCGCATACCACTGGCCCCAGCTGCACATGCGCATGCCTTGCTCCCCGCAGATCACCGCAGCGAGGTCGAAGCTCGTGGTATCGCGGTCCTGCGCCTCGATACAATACAATTCGTTCACCTGCACCGTGCCTGCTGGGCAAGGCTTGCGATCCATGCGGCGTGTGCTGACGAGCTGGAAGGCCGTTCCATCATACGTCAGGCCCACTGTTCCGCCCTGGCCGACGTCACCGGCCACCAATTGTTGCCCTCCATCCTTCAACACCGCAGCGGGGGCCGAGCCGTTCACGCTCAGCGTAACGGGCCCCGTGTTCATATCGGCGGAGCGCAGCAACAAACACAACCCCGTCTGCGGTTGCACGATCGCGGGCTGAATGTCGGCCTGCCAAGCGCTGCCTCCCGAGACTTCCGCGAAGAGGTAGGTGCCGCGTTGCAGTGTGCGGGCATTCAATGCGTCCCCGGTGGCGACGCCATCGTGCAGGCCGCTCACCTGCCGATCGGTGTTGGCGGCGCCCGTGAGTTCGATGGGCCTGTCCACGCGCACTTGTGTCCAAGCGCAAAGGCTGAAGCACGTGTTCAAGAGGAGCAGGACCGCACGTGTACTCATCGTCGTATCCGTTGGCAACAACGCACCTGCGCGTAGTTGTTGTCGCTTTCCAGCGCGCCCCATTGCCGTTGTGTCCGGCATTGCCAGCGCCCGGCCTGATTGCCGGTGTGCGTGTGGTCGCTGGTATCGTCTATCCATTCCCACTCGTCGAAAAGACCGGTCAGCTCCGGCTGGTTCAAGGTGCAGGCCTGGATGTACTCGTCCCACGAGCAGAGCCGCGCGCCGCGCTCGTAGCACCAGCGGGTCGCATTGAAGACGCTCATGTACAAGGTGTCGTCGCGCATGATGCAGAGGTCCCCGCCTCCGGGCAGATATCCCGAGGGGCAGCCCGCCTGTTCGCGGCCCATCAAGAAGAACGCGGAGTCGACATAGACCACTTCGACGATGCTGCCGGGCTGCAATTGTCCTATGCCCACCGGCTTCGCGTCACTCCGATAGATGCGCTTCGCGCCCAGACCGTCCACATTCAACGTGACAGCGCCTGCGCCTGCTGCGCTGGGAATGAAACGCACATTCAATCCGTTCGTGTAAGCGGCGCACGGCGGATCCAAGCCGAGTTCGATGGCCATGCCCGTTCCCGTCGCCTGGCCCCAATGGTACACCCCGCTCTGTGCGTCGCCCAAGGTGATCAGACCGCCCTCCGCCACGGCGCGGGCGAGTCCTTCAATACCGCGTTGCGCGCTATCAGTCGCTGTGAGCGTGACCGGCTTGTCCACATGTACCTGCGCTACAGCGCAAGTTGAAACCAGCAAGAGCAGGGGCAGGCCGGTGCGTTTCATCGGTCGTAGCAGCATCGGTAACGTATCGGCTGCAAGGGCTCGCGCGTGCCTCCTGCTCGGCAGTCCGGCAACAACGTGGTCGCATTGATGCCCATGGTCTTCCCGTCGTTCGCGTTATTGGACGCCTCATCGAGCCACTCATAGTCGACGATGGAACCGAAAATGTTGTCGGACTGCAAGCAGGCCTGGATCCACTCGGTGAAACCGCACAGCCGCTTGCCTTGATCGCTGCACGCCAACACAGCCGTGTACCAATTCACGGGATCATGGCTCACTTCCTCGATGCACGAGGAAACACCAACGGGTTTGTACCCGGTCGGACAACCCGGGTATACTTGGCTCGTCACCTGGAACACGGCACCATCGTACAGCACTTGCACCGGAACGCCTGGACGCAGGTCCCCGCTATCAAGCGGTGCATTGATGTTCTTGCGAAGGGGCACATCGCCCAGACCGTTGGCGTTCAGGCTGGCATCACCGGTGTTCACGGAGGAGGGCGTGAACGTGATCCGCATCCCGGAGGTGTAAGTGCCAGGTACCGGTGATAGCGTTACGTTGAGCGTGTTGGTCCCGAGAGCGGCAGCGTAGGTGGTCGTGGTCGCACGATCCGCCACCACCGCGGCGCCGTGGTCGCCACCTTCCGGAGCACCCAGCCCGTTCACCTGCCGATCGGCATTGTCCGCCCCATCCAGAACGATGCTGGTCGGTACCTGCCACTGCGCCTCGCCCGCGAAGGCGAGCAACGCGGAATACCCTATCAGTAGCCAGCGCATCATGGACGGAAGAAGCGGAAATTGTCGCGCGCGTTCACGCGGAGTTGATACACGCCCGGTGACAGATCAAGGTCGGGCAGCACATGAACACCTTCGTCCCAGCGCGGCGCAAGCGCTGCGACGAGCATTCCATTGGCGGAATGGATGTCCAGCATCGTGGCCTGTGCTCCTGCGGGAACGCGCAGGTACATCGGTCCTCCTGCATTGCCCAACAAGGCGAAGGAGGTTCCACGGCCGGATCCAGTGATGCTGTTCGGAAGGTCCTCATCGAACGTCGTAAAGACCCCCAGACTGTCCAAGCCGCTGGAAGTGACGGAATGGTCGCCCACATTCACCGCACTAGTGAAGTACCACCAGACATCCTGCGATGCACGGATATGCAGGCGCTGTTCGGCTTCGGTGAGGCCGTTGAGTTCCGCAGGATCGTAACGGAAGGAAAGTGTGGCGTTGAGCCCCGTGTTGTTCGCGGGGCTGAAGTCGATCCAGCGCGCGATCGACGTGTGACCCGAATAGTCCGTGAACGGTGCATGACCCCGAACGACGAGCGTGCTGCCCAACGATGCGCTGGTGGTCAGGATGCTGCCGAGACCGCCAGGGTTCTCATCGGTGAGCGGGCCGGACAGCGTGCGGGTGATGCGCTCGGTACCCGCCCCCGTGATGGCGGCGCCAAGAGCTTCGTCCAGTTGCGCGGATGCATCCAGTGTGATGTCCCCATTGTTCACCACCTGCGATCCCGGCTGCAACGTCCATGTGAGGGGAGCGTCGATGCGGAGCGATGTGCCTTCGTCGATCGTGAGCGATGTTCCGGCCGGGACCACCATCTGACCAAGCGCGCTGCCAAGGCAAAGCAGGCCTGGGCATAAGATGGTCGCGCGCTCCATGAGGGGTGGCGAAGGTAGGCCCGGACACGGATCGCCGGGGTACATTCGGGGCCGTTTTCCGCGTTGATCACGCCTCCGCCGGGCCTACGGCGCATGACCCATGGACTTCAAAGCGCTGCTCGCCGATCAGCTGGGCCACTTCACGCTCTATGACATCGGCACGGGGCTGGTCAGCATGTTCGCCGCAGCACTTCTGGCTTATGTGGTCGGCCTCCTGGCGAAGGCACGCACGCCCTCACCCAAGGAGCTTTCCATTTCTGCGGCTGTGGTGGCTTTCGCGGTCAGCCTTGTGCGCGCTTCCGTGCCACTGAGTATCGCGTTGGTAGCTACGGTGCTTCTGCTTCGTGGTGAAGTACGCGAGGCCGATAGGAAAGCACTACCACTGCGCATGGCCGCACTCGCCATCGGCCTTGGATGTGGAAGCAGTGCCTCGCTCATCGTGGCCGCGCTGGCCATACCCTTGGGATTGTTGCTGCGCTGGGGTACCACCGAACGTTCCTGACCGACCATGCGCCGCGATGACCTCCGGTCGCTGATCGGGCTCCTGCTCGCATGTGTAGCGGCGTTCCTCTTCACAGCGGCGCTGCCCCGACCCGCCAACCGCGACAAGGCCGCGCAACTTCGGCTCCCGCAGGTCCACATCGAAAGCACGGCGTTGGGCCAGGTGACGCTCAGCGCGAAGGACGGATCCGACATCCGTTATACGCTCGACGGATCAGAACCCCGCGCATTTTCCGAGGGGTACACCGGCCCGTTCACGCCAGATACACGTCGGTACACCGCTCGCCTGATCGCCACGCCCACCTCGGTGCAATGGCGGCACCCGGTCGGCGACTTTCCGTCGACCGCTGTGGTGCGTGCATGCTGTTTCGATGAAGCCGGCCATGCAGGGCCGATGGCCTCGCGCACGTTGCCTCCCCGGCCACATGGTGGACTGCCTGTGTACTCGCTCACCATCCCGGACGGGGCTTTCTTCGATCCGGATACCGGCATCTACGTCGTCGGCAATGCCATCTTCCGCACAGGGGAGGAGTTCGTTGAGCGCTATCCCCGCGACCAGAAATGGTGGAAGTACCCCGGCAATTTCCACCTGCGCGGCCGCACTGCTGAACACGAGGGCCAACTGGAGTGCTTCGCACCGGCGCCCGGATCGGAGCTCAGGTCCATGTGGGCCTGTGATGTCGGGTTGCGGATCAATGGCAACAATACGCGCGGATTCCCGCAGCACGCTTTGCGTGTGAGCCTGCACCGATCAGCGGAGAACGACTTCCTGCCGGATCGGATGATCATGCGCACCGCAGGTAATGATCAGGATCATGCCTTCATGCGTGATGCCCTGCAGCATCGGCTCTGCAAGCCATTGCCGTTCGCGACTTCGGGATGCATCCAGAGCGTGCTTTACGTGAATGGAGCCTATTGGGGGCTGCACAACATGCGAGAGCGGGTCGATGAAAAGGATCTTGCCAGCCGCTATGGGCTCAAGCCGAAGAACATCACCATCATCGAAGACCGCATCGTATTGTATGAGGGGAAGGAGGAAGAGATCAGGACGTTCTCGCGTTTCCTGACCATGACGGAGCGCTGGGACGCGAACGGCGCAGCGTTCGTGGACAGCTTGGAAAGTCGGATGGATGTGGATGGCTTCCTCAGCTACATGGCCGCCCAGATCATCTTGTCCAATACGGACTGGCCTGAGCAGAACGTGAGGTGGTGGCGCTTCACCGGCACTCCCGACACAGTGCCCGGCCCACGTGATGGGCGTTGGCGTTTCATCATGGGTGACAGTGACATGGGCATGGGGCTGGCAACCGCTCCGGACTACGACATGTTCACCCACATCGACCGGCATCCGAACGCACCCATCGCGCGCCTGTTCAAGGCCTGTCTGCATTCCCCGGAATTGACCCGGCGCTTCAGCAATACCTTGGATTCACTGCTAGAGGGCCCACTCTCAGTGTCGAGCATGGAAGCGGGCATCATCAGTATGCGGGACGCCATTGCTACGGAAATGCCCACCCACATCCGCCGTTGGCGCCGACCGCTGACCATGGAAGACTGGCAACGGCATGTGGAGAGCCTGCTCACCTTTGCACGCCTCCGCCCGGCAGCGGTGAAGGCACAAGCCGGGGCGTTCTTTTCCCGGTACCCGCGTCACTGATGGGCGACTTCTTCCGCGAGCATTCCCAGATCCTGGTCCTGATCCTCATCTGGGCCGCCACCGTCGTGTTCGTCGGGCCGCTGCTCTATCTGGTGCTGCCCGCCAGCGTGTTCTTCCTGCGCAGCAGGGACCAATGGCCGGACATGATCTTCGGTTTCCTCATCATTCTGGTCTGGTCGGACATGACCCCGGAGATCTTCCCCTTCCGGGTGGTGAAGACGGCCAAGTACGCGTACATGATCGCGTTGGCCTTGATCTTCTTCATGGAGACGGCCCGCATGAGCCCACAAGCCGGTGTCTTCAAGGTCTTCGCGCCTTTCCTGGTGTTCGCCTTCCTGCCCATCGTGGCTTCCGGCGAGCCGCTGGTCTCCATTCAGAAGACGATCTCGTATGTGCTGCTGTACCTGGTGGTGCCCAACTACATCCTGTACTGCTATCGCCGCATGGGCTGGCTCTTTTTCCGCCGTTTCGTGCTCTTCGTCGTGGTGATGCTGGTCTCCCAGATGGCCATGCCTTACTACGGGCCCTCCTGGTGGTCCTTCATCGAAGGGCGCTTCCGCGGATACTTCGGCAACCCCAACGGACTGGCCATCTTCTCCTACTTAACGTTCATGTTCGTCACCGTGCTCTTCAAGGTGAAGCCGGACCTGTTCAGTATGAAGGGGAAGATCGCCATCTATGCGCTGCTCGTTTATTTCCTCGTGGAGTGCGGTTCACGCACGTCGCTCACAGCGACGTTCATGTTCCTCTTGTTCTACCGCTTCTTCGCCGCCTCGCCGTTCTTGGGGTTCGTCGCCTTTCTCGCCTTCGGTGCGGCTGTCGAGGCGGTCTCCAGCAACCTGCCCGTCATCCTCAATGCACTGGGGCTCCACACCTATTTCCGGGTGGACACCATCGCTGATGGTTCCGGCCGATATTTCGCATGGGCCTTCGCTTGGGGCAAGATCAACGAAGGCGGCTACTTCCTCCTGGGTGGCGGCTTCGGGAACGATGAGTACATCATGCGGCAGCATTACCCCTACCTGCGGAGCATGGGCCACCATGGTGGCGTCCACAACAGCTACCTAACCATGTGGTTCAACACCGGCATCGTTGGTGTCCTGCTTTTCTTCCGGAGCTATTTCCTGATCTTCCTGAAGGCCGTCAAGAACGCACCGTATGCGTTCGCAGTCATGTTCTCGTCCATGTTCAGTGTGCTTTACGAGAGCTGGCTGACGGGATCGCTGAACCCCTTTACGATCATCCTGCTCAGCATCATCACGGTGCTCTCCGAGGATGAGATCGTGAACTGGCGGGCGTATGAGACTGAAACCCCGGAGCCGGAGACTACCGGGGAGGGGACGGAGGAGGAGCCCAGGTTGATCTTGCCGGCAAGGTGAGGTGCGGGTTTGCTCCCAAATGCATGGCTGGCCACGCAAGCATTTTGTGCTCACAGTTGAAAATCACCTCGTCTCACCACTCGGTATTCTTGGAGCTTAACAACTTGTTTTACAGTTGTTTATGCTGAAAACGGATCCGTCGCCGTGTTTGCGTGGCCAGCCATGCATTTGAGTGGCCCGTTTGGAGTAACCAAGGTCTGGCGACTTCCGTCCCGCTCGCCTTACGCCGGTACTTTCGCCGCCCCGTAACGCACGATGACAAAACGCTGGCGCTGGCTACTGCTGATCCTGGTGCTTGGCCTGGGGGCGGCTTGGTATGCCGACCGCAGGATCAAGGCGCACGGCCATCCAGGACTTGTCACCTTCGGGAAGCAATGGTGGCGCAATTACCCGAAGAGCTTCGCCATGGATCCGCCGGTAGTCTCCATCGAGGTGGATGAAGCCGGTATGGAACAGTTCTACGGCGTGGTGGACCGAGCGCGCGCGGTCGGTGTGATCGGACAGGAGGGGAACGACTATGTGGATGGGCGCTTCCACGTCGAGATGCCCGGCGGCTCGGAAGGAACGGGTGATTTCAAAGGCAAACTCCGCATCAAGGGTAAAATGACGGACCACGTGGAAGGCGACAAGTGGAGCTTCCGCGTGGTGGCGAAAAAGAGCGGCGGTTTCCTCGGCATGAAGCGGTTCTCGCTACAGCATCCCGGCACGCGGAATTACCTGTGCGATTGGTTCTTCCACCAACTGATGAAGGGCGAGGGCATCATCGCCTTACGCTACGGATTCTGCAAGGTGAAGCTCAACGACGAGGATCTGGGCGTTTACGCCTACGAGGAGCACTTCGGTCCTGAATTGCTGGAGAACAATGGGCGTCTGCCCGGGCCGATCGTGCGTTTCGACCCGGGATTGTTCTGGTTGCATCGCACGCAGGGGCTCGATGGCGGTGCCAAGGTGGATGACGCCTATGGCGCGTATCAGGCCGCGAGTCTTGATGCGTTCGGGACGGACGATATCGCGCAGGACGCCCAGCAGAAAAGGTACTTCGAGCAGGCCATCGCGCTGATGGACGGTTTCCGGCGCGGCCGCTTGAAAGCCAGTGAGGTCTTCGATGTGGAGCGCACGGGCAAACGCCTGGCCATGCTGGACCTGGTTGGTGGCCACCACAGTATGGACTGGAGTGATGTGAAGTTCTACTTCGATCCCGTCGCACAGCGGTTGGAGCCCATCAGCTACGAGAGCTTCAGCGCGAACCCCACCGTGGAACTTGCCGGAGCGTATCAAGCCACGGGCGCATTCAACGAGAGCGACGATCTGCACACGGCCTTCTTCAAGGACCCGGAGATCTTCGCCGCGTACGTGCGCGATCTGGAACGCTACAGCCGGCAGGAGTGGCTGGACAGCGCATTCGCCGCCTTGAAGGGCGCGATCGATACGGCCAGCGCGACGCTCTACGGTGAGTTTCCCTACAAGGAACTCGACCGCTCCGTCTACTACGCGAACCAACGTTCCATCCGCGCGTTGCTTGACACGCCAAAGGGATTCCATGCATATGACAATGGTTTGAAGGGCGATACGCTCACGCTCGCACTGGTGCCCATCGAGAGCCTGCCGATGCAGGTGGACAGCCTCGTGCTCCGTGACGGTCAATGCATCGCACCGTTGACACCGACGGTACTCCCGTGCCGCCGGATCGGTTCCGTCGGAGAGCCCATGGAAGTCGCGTTTCCGGCCAAGGATGACAGTGCGGCCAAAGTGATCTATCACGTGCTCGGCGCTTCCGAGCGCAAAGAGCTCGAGGTGTTCCCGTTCAAGCTCTCCATCTCCGGTGCGCAGGATGAGCTGCTTGCCAGCCGCAAGCCGAACGCGCCGGAGTTCGGCTTTCTCGCTGTGGATGATGTTGCGCGCACGATCACCATCAAGCCAGGCGCGTGGAAAGTCGATCGGACAATGGTGCTTCCTGCGGGATACCGCTGCGTTGCAAGTGCGCCATTGGAACTGGATATCGTGAACGGCGCGGAGATCATCAGCTATGCTATGCTCGATTGGAAAGGGCAGGGGGATGAATACGTCGAGGTGTTCAGCACGGACAGCAGTTCACACGGCGTGCATGTGATCGACGCCGTTGGAACATCCACGCTGGACCATGTCAGCTTCCGGTCGCTCACGCGCTACAAGTACGATCAAGAGCGTAGCGGCGATGTGTCGTTCCACAAGAGCGATGTGACCTTCAAGGACGTTTTCTTCCGCGGGACCGGTGCCACGTTGTTCGATGCGTCCTCCTGCACAGTGACGATGGAGAAGTGCTGGTTCGAAGGCGGTTCCGATCAGGCCGAGTTCCATTTCGCGGATGTATCCATGCGCGAGATGATCTTCCAATATCCCGGCGATGACGCGGTGAGCATCGAGGGCGGTCAAGTGAATGCGAAGAAGATCGCAGTGGCGGGCAAACCCGGCCCGGGTATCGGGATCAAAGGCACACGCGGAGCGCGGCTGATCGCCGAAGGACTGACCATCGAACGAATGGGCCAGGCGTTCGAAGGACGCGAGGGCTCGAAGCTGTTCGTGACGGATGCCGAGGTGAAGGACGTGGATCTCGTCGCCGAGGCGAAGAAGAAGGAGATGCGCTACGGACCGGTGGTGATCGAGCTGAACAAAGTCACTATCACGAACGCGAAGCAGGACTTCAAGAAGGGAGAGGAGAGCATCATCAACGTGGATGGGAAGAAGGTGGGGGAGAAGAGCGCCGGAGGAACATGAGCAGAGCAATGCGCACGAGCTTCGGGCCACGAGCGACGAGCCACGAGCTGCAGCGGTCAAGCTCGCGGCTCGTGGCTCGTAGCTCGTGGCTTCTTCTGGCCTTGATCGGTTCCGTCGTCGT
Organism: Flavobacteriales bacterium; assembly: GCA_017998165.1. GTDB lineage: Bacteria > Bacteroidota > Bacteroidia > Flavobacteriales_F > PHOS-HE28 > PHOS-HE28. The sequence continues at coordinate 16,134 of JAGODO010000043.1, forward strand.
GCAAGCGCAACGATCGCCGTTCAATGGTCTCGAAGTCCTTCCCGCCGACAGCACCGGCCACTACCGCATCCTCATCGGTGGGCACTTCCACGGCGAAAGCACCAACCGCAGCGGCTACCCGGCGGCCACCTTGCTCGCGAACCTGGATACGATCAACAGCCTTGGCGCGAACCTCTTCCTCAGCACCGGCGATCTGTTCATGGATCCGGTGAAGGATCAAGCGCGGTACCAGCGGGCCTTGTTCAGAAAGCTGAAGATGCCGTTGTATAACTCCGCTGGGAATCACGATGTGCTGAGACTTGAAG
>JAGODO010000312.1 GCA_017998165.1 Flavobacteriales bacterium
CCATCGGGCTTCAACATACCCTACTTCGTTTCGCACAGCCGGCACAATGAGTTCAATGTGAACCTCGCGTGCATCACCGCGCGTTACGTGGCCCATCGCGTGCGCGGGGTGTTCACGCCGGGCTTCGGCACTTACATGAACGCGAACTACGCGGCAGAGCGCACCACGCTGCAGAACCTGGTGGAAGCCAACATCGGCGTGCGCGTGTTCAAGGACAAGGATATCTGGCTGGACGCCGGTGTGGTGCCGTCACCTTTCACGAACGAGAACGCCTTCGCCATCGATCAGCCGACGCTCTCGCGTTCGCTCGCACCGGAGTTCGTTCCATACTACCTGAGCGGCGCGCGGCTCACCCTGCCGTTGGGCAAGCGTTGGACGCTCTATGGGTACGTGGTCAACGGCTGGCAGCAGATCCAGGACAACAATGCGCCGCTCGCTGGCGCATTGTGGCTCGAGTTCAAGCCCAACGACCGGCTCTCGCTGAATTGGAACAACTACTACGGGTACGAGCGTTCCGAAGCCAGCCCGGCCAACCGCATGCGCATGTTCACGGATGCGTACGCCGTCTGGTCGCCGAACAAGCGATGGTCCTTCACCGCGTCGGCCTACATGGGCTGGCAGGAGCGGGTGGTGGACGATACGCGCAGCACGGATGCGTGGTGGCAGGCGAACGCCACGGCGAAACACTACCTGAAGAACGGAAATGCGTTCTATGCGCGCGCCGAGCGGTTCAGCGATCCCGAGGCCGTTATGGTGGCACCGATCACGGCGGTGTCCGGCTTCGAGGTGTTCAGCGGCACCATCGGGCATGAGCGGAGCATCACCGACGCCGTGAAGTTCCGTCTGGAAGCCCGCATGTTCCAGGCCGATGACAAGGTTTATGTGCGCGACGGCGATCCCGTGACCGATTCGTTCACCATTACCGGTGGGTTGGTCGCACGGTTCAAGTAGACCGCTGCTGCCTACTGCTTCGGCACGAGCACGAACACGTCCTCGTTGTTGCGCTTCATCAAGTACTTCTCCCGGGCGAAGTGGCGTGTACTTTCGCTTAGCAGCACGACAGGCCCAGCCGAACATGGATCAACATCACTTTCGTCGTCAGCATCCACCACATGCCGCTTGATGACCGGATCCATCCATCCTGAGCGATGACCAGGCGGAGTTTCTTTTGTCTGTCTATCTCGGGGTCACTCGTGTTCGGGGTCGGTTGCGGTTCCTCGGATCTGAGCCAGCACGAAAAGGAGCGTTTGGCGCGATTGACCTCCGGAGATCCTCATCGTGTCATGAAGAACGACACGCTTTGGCTTGTTGCCGACAGCGGTAGTGCGGACCTTTTCATTCCGTATCAAGACGCGATGCTCGACAGCATCTTCTCGGAGCTCGGCGATTTCGCACGCGATAGCGCCGAAGAGGCCAGGCTCTTGAAGGCGAACCTGCATTTTGCGCGAGGGCCCTTCGGCTTGACCACGAGCTGTTGGGTGTGCGACGAGGATTTCATCCAGGCCTACCATGGCACCGATATGGACAACGTCGGGTCTCTCAATGATCAATGGGATATGCACTGCAAGCAGTCCGCGGCCTATGAGCTTCCAAGGCGGTGGGTCCGGCTGGGCCTCATCGGAGGACAGCTGTACAACTGTGCATTGTACGACCAGCCTGGCCGGATCAAGATCGAGCTCGGGGATAGTACCTACCTGGAAGAACGAGGAGACTGGGGCTGGGAGTTCTCGAGGATGCACTCGATCCACACGGGCAATGGTCGCACGTGGTGGCTGTTCAACGAGTCAAGCCTTTCCCAACAGGCGATGTGTCTTTGCAGAGATGACCGGGTCGTGCATGTCATTGATACGGTCACCAAGCTCAGCGTTTGGGAGATACCGGCGCGGTTCGGACTGCCGGCCGAACGCTGGATCATGGTACCCTGGGGACATAGGAGGGACTTTCCGATCCTGTGTGGCACCACCGCGCAAGAGGATGACCTGACGGCTTTTTGTGAACGTGCCGGTGTACGTTGGTAAGAAGAAAGGCTGGGCAGTTGGCCTCCAGGACGATCCCCGCTCAATGCTTCGGCACGAGCACGAACACGTCCTCGTTGTCGCGCTTCATCAAGTACTTCTCCCGGGCGAACTTCTCGAGCAAGGCCAAGTCCCCGTTCAATTCCTGCAGTTCAGCGCGCACCTGCTTGATGTCACGCTCATACCGCTCGTGCTCGCTCCGCTTTTTGCTCAGTTCTGCGCGCAGCTTCAGCGTGGTGTACAGATCGAAGTCGCTCAAGAAACACACGTAGAGCAGAAAAACACCAACCCCGAGACCGTAGCGGTTCCGGAGACGTTCGGGGATGATCTTGAGGAGCTTGGACTTCACCTTGCGAAGGTGGGAGGGCGGGAGCGTGGACGGGTGAGAGGTTGCCCAGGCAGATCGAACGATCGATCGTGAATAGTACAGGTCGCGAGCGGCGCGCATTTGGCGCCGTGAAGCGATCTGTCATCACGTTCCGACGAACTGGATGACAGATCGCTTCGGCGTTGTTGAATGCACAACCCCTCGCGACTAGCTCAGGAACGGATACCGATGATCCGTTGGCGGCACGAAGGTCTCCTTGATGGTACGCGGGCTCACCCAGCGGATCAGGTTCAGGTAGCTGCCGGCCTTGTCGTTGGTGCCGCTGCCGCGTGCGCCGCCGAAGGGCTGCTGTCCGACGACGGCCCCCGTGGGCTTGTCGTTGATGTAGAAGTTGCCCGCGCTGTGGCGCAGCACGTTCATGGCTTGCAGGATGCTCTCCCGGTCGTTGCTGATGACGGCGCCCGTCAACGCGTATTCACCCGTGCCATCGACCAGTCGCAATGTGTCCATCCATCGGTTCGGGCTGTACACGTAGATGGTGAGCACCGGGCCGAAGATCTCCTCGCACATCGTCGTGCTCTTCGGGTCCTTCGTCACTGCCACCGTCGGTTCGATGAACCAGCCGGTCTTCTTGTCGTACTTCCCGCCGGCGATGATCTGCACGTTCTTCTTGTCCTTTTTCAAGCCATCGATATAGCCGGCGATCTTGTCGAAGCTGCGCTCATCGATCACCGCGCCGATGAAATTCTTGAAGTCGCGCGGGTCGCCCATCTTCATGTCGGCCAGGTCGGCCAGCAGTTCCTTCTTCACCTCCGGCCAGATGTTCTCCGGTATGTAGGCCCTGCTCGCGGCGCTGCACTTCTGCCCCTGGTACTCGAACGCGCCGCGGCTCAGCGCGGTGGCCACCACTTTCGGGTCGGCCGTCGGATGGGCGACCACGAAATCCTTGCCGCCCGTCTCGCCCACTATGCGCGGATAGCTTCGGTACTTCGGCAGGTTGTTGCCGATCTCCTGCCAGATGTGGCGGAACACCTTGGTGCTGCCTGTGAAGTGGATCCCTGCAAAATCCTTATGGTTGAAGATGACCTCGCCGGCCACGGGTCCATCCACATGGATGAGGTTGATCACGCCCGGCGGAAGTCCAGCGGCATTGAAGACTTCCATCAGCACCTGCGCGCTGTAGCACTGCGTGTCGGCGCACTTCCACACCACGGTGTTGCCCATCAGGGCGCAGCTACTGGGCAGGTTGCCCGCGATGGCGGTGAAGTTGAAGGGTGTCAGGGCGAAGACGAAGCCTTCGAGCGCGCGGTATTCCAGCCGGTTCCATACACCCGGAGAACTGATCGGTTGGTCCCGGTAGATCTGTTGGGCATACGCCACGTTGAAACGCAGGAAGTCGGCGTACTCGCAGGCGGCGTCGATCTCGGCCTGGTAGCAGTTCTTGCCTTGGCCGAGCATCGTGGCCGCGTTGATGTGCGCGCGGTGCGGCCCGCTCACCAGGTCAGCGCATTTCAGGAAGATCGCCGCGCGCTCCTCGAAGGGCATATTCTCCCAACTGTTCTTCGCCTTCAAAGCGGCATCGATCGCGGCACGAACGTGCTTGGCGTCGCCGAAGTGCGCCAAGCCGAGCTTGTGCGCATGCTTGTGCGGCGGGCTCATCCTGCGTTGGTCCTTCGTCTCGATCGCCATGCCACCGATCCACATCGGCGCATCGATCATGGTCTTCAGCCGGCGGTCGATCTCGGCCTGTAACGCGGTGCGCTCGGGCGTATTCGGCGCGTAGGAGAGGACAGGTTCGTTCTTCGGCTGTGGAACGGTGAAGGTCGCGTTGCTCATCAGGGGTTGAATGGGAAGCGCCGGCGAAGATACCGGCGCTCCTTCAGCTATGATCGCGATGGCTCAGGCGAGATCCACGCCGCCCTCCTCGGGCACGTAACCGGAGCGTGTCACCTTCAGGTCCTTGATCAGACCATCGGTGAGGCTGTACACCCAGCCATGGACCTGGATCTTCCGTCCTTTCGTCCAGGCAT
>JAGODO010000313.1 GCA_017998165.1 Flavobacteriales bacterium
GGGCTTCCGTGCGGAGTTCCACGCGGAGGCGGATCAGTGGGCGTTTCGAGCGCGCGTCCACGGAGCGCCGCAAGAGGCGGTGGGAGAACACCTGGTCCAAGCGAAGTCCGGAAGCTTCCGCTGCCGCGGCGCGGACGAGCAGCGGATCGTGCGCATCGGCCGGCGAGAGCGCGATATCCACCGCGCGCACCGGGCCCATCAGCCTTCGAACGTGAAGGTGAAGACGTACACCTTGGTGCGAAGGCTTTGCAACGGGTTGCTGAAGCGGGTGTCGTCGTTGATGATCAGGTTCGGAATGCCGAAGCCCGCCTTCAACTCCATGCCGAACTTGAAGTAGGGGAGGAAGAAGTCGAAGCCCCCACCCACCTCGGCGGAGTAGTCCAACTTTTTGAGCTTGATCACGATCTCATCGTCCACGGCATTGTTCACATCCTTCTGGGTGGCCATGTCGATGCTCGCTTTGCCGCCCGCCAGCAGATACACCGCGAAATTGTTTATCCGGTCACTACGGAACTTCAGGAGCAACGGGAACTCCAAATAGGTGGATTCCACCGGCTTTTCGAATACGACCGGTGTCCCGTCGGTTCTTCGGAAGCGGTAGCGCAGTACGCGGTCCTGGAAGGAGAGCGAAGGGATGAACCGAAGGCTTAGATGCGTCGTCATGTTCAGCGAGCCGACGATGCCCAGATTGAAGCCCGGTTTGCGCAGGTGGTCCACCACAAGAACGCTGTCCCGCGTGTATGCTTGCGGGTCCAGTTTCATGAAGAAGTCAGAAGTGTTGTAGCACAGAAGGAAACCGAAGTGGAAGCGTCGCAGATCGAAGTTCGGGAGGTTCTCCACTTTGATCCCTTTCACGCCACCGTTCATTTGGGCGTGCGCTGGCGCAATGCCCAAGAGCATCACTAGGAGAGGGGAGAACAACGCGGCCGATCGGCTCATGGATGCGCAACGAAATTAACCCGTGATCCTTGCCCGCGCTTCAACGATGCGCATGGTAGAGCGTGGCCACCCCGCCGGTAAGTGGAAGGGCATGCACGCCGGTGAAGCCAACGGCCGCGAGCAGGGCCACGAACGCCGACCCCTCCGGGAAAGCGTCGACCGATCGGGGCAAATACGAGTACGCTACCGTGTCCCCACTGATCCACCGGCCCAGGGTGGGCATGACGTGGTGGAAGTAGAAGCGGAAAAAGGGAGCGAGCGGTCCGCGGGGGCGGGAGAACTCCAGGACGAACAATCGTCCTCCCGGGCGGAGCACCCGGTGCATCTCTCGCATTCCGGCGGTCAGATCCGCGAAATTGCGCACGCCGAAGGCTACGGTCGCGGCATCGAACTTCCCATCCGTGAAAGGCAGGGCCTCGGATGCGGCGCGGATCAACGTCACACGGTCGGCTCGCCCGGCCCGTTCGACCTTGGCCCGGCCCCGGGTGAGCATACCCTCGCTCACGTCCACACCTGTAACACGGGTCGCGTGTTCTGCGCCCAGCAAGGCCAGGTCCGCGGTTCCCGTGGCTACATCCAGCATGTGCGCCACAGGTTCTTCTGCCAGCATGCGGACCACCTTGCGGCGCCATCGCTGGTCGATCCCCAGAGAGAAAAGGCGGTTTAAAAGGTCGTATCGCGGCGAGATGGCGTCGAACATTCGTTCCACCTCTTCGCGCTTGCTGCCGTCCGTTGAGTAGGGCTTCACCTCCATGCTCGGTCAGGCATCTCCTTCCAGTGCTTCACATTCCCGGCGGAAGAGGTCCCTATCGATGGGTACAACACCCACTTGCTCGCACACCAGTCCCCCGGCGAGGTTGGCCCATTCCGCCAACGTGCGGGCATCGGCCCCTTGGGCCAGGAGCAAGGCGGCCACGGCGATCACGGTGTCCCCCGCGCCGCTCACGTCAGCGATGCTGCGATGGTGGGCCGGAAGAAAATGCTCTTCGTTCGACCGATGGACATAGACCCCGTGTTCGGAGAGGGTGAGCAAGCTGGTGGCATTGCCCAGGGCTTTCTCAAGTGCGAGCACGGCGTTCCGTACTTGGTCGGGGTCCTTGGCCGACACGTCCATTTTCAATCCTTCCCGCAATTCCTTCAAGTTCGGTTTGAAGAGATCCACGCGCTCGTAGCGCATGAAATTCCGCTTCTTCGGATCAACGGCGCATGGGATGCCCTGTTGGCGAGCGCGTTCGGTCACCTGTTGGATCACAGCGGGGGTCAGGCATCCTTTGTCATAATCTTCGAACACGATGACCTGCGGCCGTTCCTGATCGATCAGTGCGTCCAGTCGTGTGAGCAGGTCCCTCGCGTCCACTTCGCCGAGCTCCGTGTCCTCCTCTTCATCCACACGTACGATGTGCTGGTGCCCGCTGATCACACGGGTTTTAACCGTGGTGCGCCGTTGGGCCGAACGCACTAGTCCGGCGGTGGTGAGTCCGCTTTCCAGAAAGAGCGCTTCGGTGCGATCGCCGTAAGCGTCGTTCCCCAAAACACTGAGCACGATCGGCCGGGCACCCAGGGCCCGCAGGTTGAGCGCGACGTTGGCCGCACCGCCGAGCCGTTCGCTATGATGCGTAACGCGCACCACCGGCACGGGAGCTTCCGGGGAGATGCGGTCCACCCGGCCCCAGAGGTAGGCGTCGAGCATCACATCACCGAGCACGAGCGCACGGGCGCGCGCAAAGGCATCGAACCGCTCGGCCACACTGGTCATGCGCTGATGCGCTCACCGAACGCGCGCAGGCGCTCCAGGGCGCCCAGCAGCCTCTCGTCCGAAGTGGCATAACTTATCCGCACGGTGCCGGGGGCGCCAAAAGCCGCACCGTCCACGAGGGCGAGTCCGGCAATGTCCAGGAGGGCCATGCACACGTCCTCGGTACTTCCCAATTTCCTTCCATCGACCGAGCGTTGCAGCCAGGCACTTACATCGGGGAGCACATAGAAAGCTCCCTGAGGCACGTTGAACCGCAGCCCCGGAACCGTAGCGAGACCTTTCAAAAGCAGGTCCCTGCGCCGCAGAAAATCCACCCGCATGGGAGCGAGCAGGGCTGGATCGGCCTGCATGCAGGCGAGCGTTACACGCTGCGCGATGCCGTTGGCACCGCTGGTGAACTGGCCCTGGACCGTATTGCACGCTTTGGCCACCCAGAGCGGAGCTGCGAGGTATCCGATCCGCCAACCGGTGAGGGCGAAGGCTTTCGACAGACCGTTCACCGTGATGGTGCGTTCCGCCATCCCGGGCAGGGTGCCGAAAGAAAGGTGACGTCCTTCGAAAACGATGTGCTCGTAGATCTCATCGCTCAGTACCATCAGGTCCGGATGCCGCGCGACGATCCCAGCGAGGGCGGTCAATTCCTCACGATCCAACACCGAGCCCGTCGGGTTGCTCGGCGAACTGAACATCAACAAGCGCGTGCGCGGAGTGATCGCGGCAGCGATGCGGGACACGGGCGGTTTGAAGTCCTCCTCGATGGTCGACGGAACGATCACGGGTGTAGCGCCGGCCATGCGGACCTGTTCCCTATAGGTGACCCAGTAGGGAGCGGGGATCACCACCTCATCTCCCGGGCCAACGAGGCTCAACACCGCGTTCATGATGGCCTGCTTGGCTCCCGTGCTCACCACCACTTGGTCAGCGGTGTATTCCAAGCCGTTGTCGCGCTTCAGCTTATGGGCGATCGCTTCGCGCACGTCCGCGTACCCGTTCACCGGAGGATACTTGTGCCAAGGCCCCTTCAAGGCTTCTTCCGCGGCCTTCAAAGCGAAAGCGGGTGGATCTTGATCGGGTTCTCCCAGGCTCAGGTCGATGATGTCCTTTCCTTGCGCGCGCAATTCCCGGCTCCTTCGGGCCATGAGCAAGGTGGCCGGTTCGTTTATCGAGCGTACGAGCGGGGAGAGCTGCATCGGGCTGGAACCTGCGGCCACAGGGACTATGGGTCAGGGTTGGAAGGGCGCAAAGCTAAACAAGTGGTCGGGGCGTTACAGGTGATGTGCCATCCCGGTACCGATATTCGTCAACACCTTTGTCCACCAATGGATCCCTTCATCCTGCTCCTCACCGCCGTGCTGCCGGCCGTGGTCGTGTTCCTCACGGCCTTCTACCTCATCAAGCAGTTCCTGGGTGGGCGCCATGCGGAGCGGCTCACGGAGATCAAGCGGGAGGACCGCAAGCACACCCTTCCACTTCGCCTGCAGGCCTACGAACGTCTGGTCCTCTTCCTGGAGCGCATTTCTCCGGGGGGGCTGGTGCTGCGCGTTCACAAGAGCAGCATGACCGCCCGCATGCTCCACGCGGAGTTGACAGCCACGATCCGGGAAGAGTTCGAACACAATGTCACGCAACAGATCTATGTCTCCGACAAGGCCTGGGTTCG
>JAGODO010000314.1 GCA_017998165.1 Flavobacteriales bacterium
CGTTCACTTCACGGGGTAAAGTGCAGGCGAAGGGCAAGGGGGAGATGGAGATGTACTTCGTGGAGAAGGGCTGATCCATCTTCACCAGAAGTGGGCAATTGTCGATGTTGACGAGTCCGGTAGCTTCACCGGATCCTATCAGCCCTTCCACATGACCCGAATCCGCCGCTGTTGCCTACTACTGTTTTGTCTGATCAGCGCTCCAGTGGTACTCCACGCGCAGCCGGACGTGGACAGTCTTTGGACCGTTTACCGCAATCCCAAGGTCAGGCCAGCGGCACGCCTTCACGCCCTGCGCGATCTGTTCGACAACAACGCCATACAGCAAAGGCCCGACACGTTTGCCAAGCACGTGAGTGCGATGAACGTACTGGCCGAGCAGGTCGGCGACCGTACCCTGATCGCTTCAGCCGTGATGAACCGCGGCGTCCAGTTCACACTGCTGGCGGACCTGGACCGTGCGGATTCCTGCTACGCGCGTGCCGATTCGCTCAACGGCCCCGACGGTGATCGGCTCCTTCGCGCTCAGATCCTGGCGAATCAGGGCCAGGTCCTTTCCAACCGCGGGTTAACCGCAGCGTCCATGGACAAGGAGGAAGAAGCCCTGGCGCTGGCCGAAGCACTCGGGAATGAACAGTTGATCGGCATGTTAAAGAATAACATGGCCGGCCAATACGCCCAGAGCGGCGATGTTGCCAAAGCGGTGGAGCTGTTCACGACTCTGCTTCAGGGAGCCGAAAAGCAGCAGGACAGTGCCCGGATCGGCAACCTGCTCTCCAACATCGGTTCCTGTCATACCACTATGGGCGAGATGGTTGAGGCCAGACCCTACTTCAGGCGTGCGGCCGCTGTATTCGAGCGCCTCCAACATCCCAACCTACCTCGCCCGTACCTGAATCTGGCCAGCACCTACTCGAGCACCCCGGCCGATGCCGACCTGGATTCAGCACTGTACTACTGCGACAAGGGCTTGGTCGCCGCAGAGCGCGTTGGCGACATTTCCATACTGGCGGCCGCCTACTCGATGAAGAGCCAAGTGCTGATGGCGATGGGACAACCCGACGCCGCACTGGCCAGTCTGCAAAAAGCCATTGAGGTAGCGCGGGAGGTCAAGAACCTGTTCATCGAGACGATGCTCAAGAGCACCCTTGCCCGCATGATGTTCGACCAGGGCAAAACGGCGCAGGCGCTCGCTCTGGGTGAGGAAGTGATGGACAGCGCCGTGGAGTTGGGGAGCTTGGAAGCACAGAAGAATGCCGCGATCGACCTCATTGTATACTACCGGCATGCGGGCCGGTATGACAAGGCGTTGGAGATGTTCGAACTGAAAGTGGCGTTGCAGGACAGTTCGGAAAGGGAAGAGAACCAGCGCGAGATGATCCGCCAGGAGTACAAGTACGGGTATGAGAAGCAAGCCTTGGCGGACAGCCTCTCCTTCGCCGCAGAGACCGCCATCCAGCAGAAGGAGGTGCAGAAGCAGAAGCTGATGCGCAACGGCTTCATGGGCGGTTTCGCACTGGTGGCGCTCTTCGCCGGCGTGTTCTTCTTCCAGCGCAACCGCATCAGCAAGGAGAAGGCGCGCAGCGAGGAACTCCTGCTGAACATCCTACCGGAGGAAGTCGCAGAGGAGCTGAAGGACACCGGAGCGGCGCAAGCAAAGCACTTCGATACTGCCACGATCCTCTTCTCCGATTTCAAGGGCTTCACCGAGGCCAGTGAGAAACTGACACCGCAAGAACTGGTCGAGGAACTCAACGTCTGTTTCAAGGCTTTCGACCACATCACCGCATCGCGCGGCATCGAGAAGATCAAGACCATCGGCGATGCGTACATGTGCGCGGGCGGGTTACCGGATCCGAAGTCCTCTTCGCCCGTTGATGTCGTTCACGCCGCATTGGAGATGCAGGCCTTCATGAAGGCGCGCAAAACAGAGCGTGATGCACAAGGCAAACCCGCCTTCGAGATGCGCGTCGGCATCCACACTGGACCTGTTGTCGCCGGCATCGTAGGTGTCAAGAAATTCCAGTACGACATCTGGGGCGATACGGTGAACACCGCCAGTCGCATGGAAAGCAGCGGCGAAGTGGGACAGGTGAACATCAGCGAGGCGACCTATGCGTTGGTGAAGGATGAGCCGGGGCTCGCGTTCACATCGCGCGGCAAAGTGCAGGCGAAGGGCAAGGGAGAGATGGAGATGTACTTTGTTGGCAGAAACGCGATCAAGGCCTGACACGCGTTCGCGGCGGTGGAAATGCGTGCACGGTGAAGGGCCACACAACGGTCCGGACCACCGGACGTGGTGGGACGATGAAGCATACCTTGACCGGCTGTGAAGCGCCACATCGCCCTCTTATCCGCAGCTCTGGTCGGCCGGCTGGTGGCCCAGGATCCGGGCACTGGGCCGTTCGTGCTCAACGACGGTGTATTGCGGGACAGCACCGTGTATGCCATGGAAGTGCTGCATTCGATGCCGGGGATCAGCCTTTACGCAGCTGGGCCGCGTTACCGCATCGGTGATGATCCGGCGTATGCCGATCGTGCGATGAACGATACGGCTTGGGCCGTTTGGGAGGATCCCTTCGCGATGTACCACGGCCCGGTGGGTACTTACTGGTTGCGTTTTCACTTGGACGTGGACCCGAAAATGAAAGCGCCTGTAGTGATCGCACTGACGGGGCATGGAACACTGGAAGCCTACCACAACGGAAAGCTCATCATACGTTCCGGCCAGTGGGATGATCCGGAAGCCGAGGGGATCTACAACACCCGCAGTTCAGCGCTCCTCCCCGTGGCGCGCGATGGACGACCCGAGGTGATCGCACTTCGACTGAGGAAGACGTCCGACGACGCGTTGCTCAGCGATGCATGGACGCTCATGGCCGACCTGCACGCCGCTGATGTGGAGGAACATATCCGTCGCCTAGGCACCCGCTCGCGGCTCGAGTTCGGCTTCTTCGGCGGTGTCAACGCGCTCATCCTGCTGCTGGCGGCGGTCATCTGGTGGCGCGACAGGCGGGGTCGGAGTTGGGGCTTGCTGGCCCTCTTCGCGCTCTTCACGTTCGTCGTTACGATAGTGTTCACCCTACCCAAGGTGGACCTCGGCATCACCATCGGCACGGTGAACCTGGTATTGCTGCTCGGTGAGTTCGTCTACCCGCTCTCCGTGTACCTCCTTGTGCTGGTGATGCGCGACCTCTTCGCCACCCTCGATCGACGCTCGGTGATCGGCTTTGGCATGCTGGCCCTGCTGATGATCGCGGCAAAGATCACGCCCGTGGCCGAGTACGTGGAGCAGTTATACGTGTCCTTGATCTTCTTTCTGGAGGTGGCCCGACAGTCGGTGCGCGCTGTTCATCGGGGCCACTATGCCGGCTGGATCATTGCCGTGGGCGGCCTGGTCTTCATCGTCTTCGGGGTGATGCTGGACAACTACTACGCCTTCGCCCGGGTGGACATGCCGCTGGGGCAGCGCTCGCTGATGCGGTTCTCCTACTACGTGGCCATGCCGGTGGCGGTGGCCGTCTACCTCGCCATCCGCTCAGCGCAGCATGCCCGGCTGGTGGCCCGGCAGCGCGACGACCTGGACCGCGAGGTGCAGGAACGGACCGCCGAGCTGCGCGCTGAGCGGGACCGAAGCGAGGAACTTCTCCTCAACATCCTCCCCGAGGAGGTGGCTCAGGAGCTGAAAACAAAAGGCGAGGCCGAGGCCCGGCACTTCGACGAGGCCACCATACTCTTCACGGACTTCAAGGGCTTCACGCAGGCGAGCGAACGGATGACGCCCCAAGAACTCGTCGCGGAGCTGAACACCTGTTTCAAGTCCTTCGACCACATCATTACCGCGCGCGGCATCGAGAAGATCAAGACCATCGGCGATGCGTACATGTGCGTGGGCGGGTTACCGGATCCGAAGTCCTCTTCGCCCGTTGATGTCGTTCATGCCGCACTCGAGATGCAGGCCTTCATGCTGGCGCGAAAGGCCGAGCGTGATTTGCAGGGCACACCGGCCTTCGAGATGCGCGTGGGCATCCACAGTGGCCCTGTTGTGGCGGGCATAGTGGGCGTGAAGAAGTTCCAGTACGACATCTGGGGCGATACGGTGAACACGGCCAGCCGCATGGAGAGCAGCGGCGAAGTGGGACAAGTGAACATCAGCGAAGCGACGTATGAACTGGTGAAGAACGAGACCGGTCTCACCTTCACTCCTCGCGGAAAAGTGCAGGCGAAGGGCAAGGGGGAGATGGAGATGTACTTCGTGGAGCGCGCTTGACACTTGACCTCAATCAGCCGCTTGCGATATTGCGGTCCCAGCGAGATTATCCGCTAGACCACAACCGGAT
>JAGODO010000315.1 GCA_017998165.1 Flavobacteriales bacterium
GCTGAATTGGATGCGTGCCAACCTGGAGACCGGCCGCGTTGAGCCGGAGGACCACATCCGCATGGCGAAGGCGGTTGCCCGCTATGCCCGCGAGCAACGGAAGGCGGCGGACTTCCAGTGGGTGGAAATGGGACCGGACAACGTGGGCGGCCGCACGCGCGCGATCTGCATCGACCCCCAGAACCATGAGAAACTCTGGGCCGGGGGTGTGAGTGGTGGTCTTTTCATGTCCACCGACGGGGCCAACACCTGGCAGCGGAACAGCGCTTTCTCAGCGAATCTGATCATCTCTTCCATCGCCGTGCTGGGTAACGGTCAGCTCTATGTGGGTACGGGCAACTACTGGGAGAATAGTGACGGTACGGTCAGCAGCGGCTTCCCGGGCATGGGCCTGTTCCGTTCCGATGACGGTGGCGCATCCTTCGCGCAGATCTTCGGACCAGGCGCTCCATGGGATGGCGGTGATTGGACCCGAGTCAATCGCATCATCGCGCACCCGACCGACCCGAACAGGTTGCTCATCGCCTCTTCTGGCCCGGGTGCCCGCTTCTACAATTCTGTCGACGGGACGCTTACGGATTTCTCCACGGCTTCATGGGACGATGGGAACGTCACCGATGTGGATATCAGCAGCGATGGCCAGAAGATACTGGCAACGCTGGGTTCCGCGGGTGACTGCTGGCGGAGCTTGGATGGTGGCGCGACCTTCGAGAAATTGGACGGAACACCGGGCGCGGGCTTCCCTCAGAGCAATGTGGGCCGTCTCGAAATGGCCATCTCTCCGGACAATGGAGACTACATGTACGCCTTGGGCGCTCAGAGCAATGGCCGCATGTCCGGCGTGTGGTACAGCGTTGACCATGGGGACAACTGGGCGCGCATCTGGCCGCACAACATCCAGGGCAATCCGGACGCGGTCCCTGAGCTGGACATCTTCGGGGATGTGAGCCATCAGGGGACCTACGACAATGCCATTGCGGTACGACCCGGGCATCCTGAGGAGATCTGGGTGGGTGGAGTGGAGCTCTGGAAGACCAGCCTCACCGGTCAACCCCAGCAATTGGCCGCCGGCGGTTTCTTCCCCGGATGCTTTTTCTGCGTGCATGCCGACGTCCACGAGATCGTCTTCGCGGATGAGGCCACATGCTACGTGGGATGCGACGGCGGGGTCTTCAAATCGCCCAATGGCGGCAACAACTTCTACGCGTGCAACCGCAACTATGCTGTGACGCAGTTCTACTCCGTGGCCTACAACTCCAAGGGTAACGTGGGCGGCGGCACGCAGGATAACGGCACGCAGTTCATCGACGGCTATGGCAACACGACCAACGAGGCCAACAGCATCGGTGGTGGCGACGGTTTCGACACGGATTTCTCCCAGTTGGATACCAACATCTTCTTCACGTCGATCTACAACGGCGAGATCTTCCGTTCGAACGACCACGGGAACAACGCCGGTGAGTTCTATGACGACAACGTGCCGGTGGACCCGGATTCGGAACTCGGCGCCGGCCTGGGTGACTTCTACACCAACTTCCGGTTGTGGGAGGATCCGCATGACATGAACAGTCCCTACTTGGCGAAGAAGGTATTCTCGATCGATGCGGGGGACATGATCCTCCCCGGACAGACCCGCGCCGTTCCGTTCCTCGGTTCGCTCTCGACGATCACGCAGTATGGCGAATACACCAACCCCTCCGCCACGGACACCATTTTCGGCCCTTGGAGTTCGGATACGTTGCTGCTGCCCGATCGCATCACCAGCATGTTCGCCATCGGGTTCACGAGCACCCAGGGCATATGGGGAACACGGGAGGCGCTGAACTTCAACACCACGCCGCAGTGGGCCAAGCTGGTCAGCAATGTGGGTGGAAGCACCACCTGCATGGAATGGAGCAACGATGGCGACGTGCTCTTCTACGGGACGTACGAGGGTGAGGTCTTCCGCGTTTCGGGCTTCGACCAGGCATACACGCTGAACGCGCTGTCGGTGGATAGCCCCGGTTACGTACTGCAACGCACACAGATCCTCAGCGGATCACAACCGGTGACCGGTCTGGCGCCGGACCCGTCATACAACAATATCCTCGTTGCCACATTCGGTGGTTACGGCGCGAACGGAAAGGTCAAGCGCACAACTGTGGCGTTGGATCCTTCGGTGACCAGCAGCGACTGGACCGACATCTGGAACGTTCCCGGCGAACTGGAGAAGATGCCGGCGTATGATGCCATCATCAACAAGTCCAATGGCAACATCATCGCGGTGGGTACGGAGTTCGGCGTGTGGGTGACCGATGACGTCGGCCAGACCTGGACCTTGCAGACGAACGGTCTCCAAGGCGTGCCGGTCTTCGCGATGCGCCAGCAGACCTGGAACTGGCAGAACCACCCGAACGGTCCGGACTTCGTGTCCAACCCGGGTGTCATCTATGCCGGAACGCATGGGCGTGGGATCTTCCGCACGGAAGCGCTGGTGGGCATCCGGCCCATCGATCAGGGGGCCGTTGGAAGTGTGAACGACCTGCTCCTGGTACCGAACCCGGCCAACACGTTGAGCACGGTGAGCTTCACGCTGGCCAGGCAGGGTGATGCCACGGTGAACGTCTATGACCTGAACGGATCATTGGTCCGGACCATCACCCGCAAAAACCTCGCGGCCACTCGCCAAAGCGTGCCGATCGATGTGCAGGACCTGTCCAACGGAACGTACATCGTGGAAGTGCGCAGTGCGCAAGGGCGGAACTCCGGCCGGCTGGTCATTGCGCGATAGCGTTCCGCTCTCCGTCGCACAAAAGCCCCGCAGCGCGCGCTGCGGGGCTTTTCTTTGCGGCCGCCTTCCGGGGCACACCGGCAGGCACATCACACATGGGGAACAACGCACCGATACGCATCGCCATCAACGGGTTCGGCCGCATCGGCCGGGTGACAGCGCGCTTGCTCTTGGATCGCCGCGACATCGAGTTGATCGCGGTGAACGACCTCACGGACACGCACACGCTGGCGCACCTCTTCAAGTACGACTCGGTACACGGCGTCTTTGCCGGCGAGGTCGGCCAAGACGAAAAGCACTTGGTGCTTGGTGGCAGGAAGGTCCAGGCCTTCGCCGCCAAAGACCCGTCGACGTTGCCTTGGAAGGAACTCGGGGTCGATACGGTGATCGAATGCACCGGGCTTTTCCTCACGCGTGAACTCGCAGCGGCGCACCTGAAAGCCGGAGCGCGCCGCGTGATCATGAGCGCGCCGGCCAAGGAAAGCGACATCAAGAGCGTGGTGCTCGGCGTGAACGACCACCTGATCGATGGCACGGAGGACATGCTCAGCAATGCGAGTTGCACCACCAACTGCGCCGCACCGATGATCAAGGTGGTGCATGACCTGTGCGGTATCGAAAGCGGGTTCATCACCACGGTACACAGTTACACCGGTGATCAGCGCCTGCACGATGCGCCGCACAAGGACCTGCGTCGTGCGCGCGCCGCGGCGGTGAGCATGGTGCCCACCTCAACAGGTGCCGCCAAGGCGATCACGCGTATCTTTCCGGAGCTCGATGGCAAGCTCGGCGGTGGTGGCATCCGCGTACCGGTGCCCGATGGTTCGATCACCGACATCACCTGCCGCGTGAAGAACATCCCGACGGCCGAGGCGATGAACGCAGCGTTCAAGGTCGCCGCCGAAGGGCCGATGAAGAACATCCTGCGCTACACCGAGGATCCGATCGTGAGCGTGGACATCGTTGGCGATCCGCACAGCTGCATCTTCGACGCACAGCTGACCAGCGTGGTGGGCGACCTGGTAAAGGTGATGGGCTGGTACGACAACGAATACGGCTACAGCAGCCGCTTGGTGGACCTCGTCGCACTGCTCGCGAAGTTCCCGCGCTGACCGGGACACGGGCTTCCAGCCCGTGAGCATTCTATCACGGGCTGGAAGCCCGTGTCCCGGAAGGCCCGCGGGCGCTTGTGGCGCGTGCGAGTGGCGCTCGCGGATGTGCCGCGTTTATACGGTCACACCAGGCGTTTCGACATCACCGCTCACCGGCCCATCGCTCTGGCGCTTCATCAAGCGCAATGTGTTGCCGTCGAACACCGCGTAAGTGAAGTAGGTGATCCAATCGCCGAGGTTGAGGTAACGGCTGCGCGGTCCCACGCTCAGGTTCAATGGCAAGTGTCGATGCCCGAAGATGAACCAGTCGTAGTGGTCTTTCTTCAGCACTTCCCGGCAGTGGATGGCGAGCCACTCGTTCTCCGCACCGAGGAACTTCTTGTCGTTCGCGTAGTTCTTCAACTTGCTGCGGCCGCTCCAGAAATGTGC
>JAGODO010000316.1 GCA_017998165.1 Flavobacteriales bacterium
CGGCTACATCACGTTCGCCGTGCCGGGGAACATCGCGGCGCCCTTTCCCAACATCCCGCTCGGTGGTGAAACGGACAACTACGTCGCGGGATTCATGACGGACCTGAATTTCGCGGGGGACGGCAACCCCGGGGAGCTGTGGGCCTACGACGACCTGGACCGCACGATCTTCTCTTACATCAACGTGCCGTACTGGAGCGCCACGGACCCGAACCTCTGGACCGGCAGCAATACGTTCCAGATCGTGCTGGACAAGACCGACAGCACCATCACCATCAACTACCAGAACACGCCGTGCTGCAGCGGCAGCAACGGTCCGATGTGCGGCATCGAAGCCCTGAACGGCGACATCGGCATCCAACAGAGCTTCGGGACGTATCCCGTGGCCAATTTCAGCGTGCGTTTCTACGCGCCGGTGGTCCCGTTGCTGGACATCATCGACGCCAGCGTTGAATGGGTCACCGACGCCTCGAACGGTGGGCATTCCGTGGCCAAGAACGGGACGCCATTTCCCCTGCACGCCTACTTGCGCAACACCGGGAATCAAACGCTGGAGCCTTTCACCGTAACGAGCCAGATCCTGAACGAGGCGAACCAGACCGTTGCCGTGGATGCCGCGAACGTCGGCAGCATGGTGCCCAATCAAACGGAGGATGTGTTCTTCGCCAACTCCTTCGTTGCGGACCTTCCCGGCACGTACCGTTCGGTGACCACGCTCAACGGCATCACCAACGAATCCGTCACGTCCAACAACAGCCTAATGCAGGAAGTGGTCGCCTATGATACCACCCTCTTGAACAACGTCATCGACTGGGCGGGGCCGACCGATGACGGCATCGGCATCGGTTGGACCGGTGGGCAGGCGGGTTGCGGGGCCTACATCCTGCCACCCTTCTACCCGATCTGGGTGAGCCATACCACCTGCCGCATCATGAGCAACTTCGGGAATGTGGGTTTCACCATGAAGGTGTATGACGACGACGGCCCTGATGGATCAGTAGGCACGCTGCTGGACAGTGTGTACGTGGATGCGGTCGATGGCCAGGCGGGCGATCATGCGTATCCGCTGGCGGAGCCGTTCATGCTGGACAGCGGCGGACTGTAC
Organism: Flavobacteriales bacterium; assembly: GCA_017998165.1. GTDB lineage: Bacteria > Bacteroidota > Bacteroidia > Flavobacteriales_F > PHOS-HE28 > PHOS-HE28. The sequence continues at coordinate 1,106 of JAGODO010000316.1, forward strand.
GTGCAGTGGTACATGGACGGGGTGAACGTGAACCTCGCCCAGGACATCACGGCGCCCTTCAGCCTGCGCAGCTACGAGGTGATCCAAGGGGCCTGGGCCGACTACCGCGACCGCGAGATCGCCGATTTCCACCTCGGCCTCCGCATGGGCTTCGTGCCGACGCCGGATGCGGGGGTGGGCAGCATCGACCAACCGGATGATGGCCAGACGATCGGCGGCAGCACGGCCGTACGCATCTGGCTGCATGCCTATGGGAACGTGCCGCTCACGGCCATACCTTGCCACTACAGCTTCAACGGTGGCAGTGTGATCACGCAGACCTACAATGGCCCGGAGATCGACCCGGGGGATTCCGTGCTCTTCATGTTCGCGCAACCGTTGGTGCCCCTTTCACAGGCCAGCGGCCCACTCTGCGCTTGGACCTCCTACACGGATGACCTCACCACAGGAAACGATACCAGTTGTGTGAACATCAACATGGTGGTCGGCCTGGAGGAGAACGCGGGGGGCCGCCTGCGCATGTCTCCGGTGCCGACGAACAACACGCTGCTGATCGAAGGTCTGCCGCGCGCTGCTGTCCGGCTGGAGGTGATCGACATGACCGGGGCGCTCCGCATGGACCGTTCGGTCGGCAATGCGAGCGGTGTGGTGACGTTGAACGTGGCCGCGTTGGCGGAAGGAGCCTATGTGCTGCGCGTGATCACGGAAGCTGCCCAGATGACAGGGCGGTTCACCGTGCAGCGCTGATCGACGAAAGGCATAGCTGAAGCGCTGCGTCGTCCAGACCGGTCCGCATCGCGGCCCGGGATACTTTCGCGGCCATGTCGAAGAATAATTTCCTGCTTCTGGTGGTGTGGAATGTGGCGCTCACCGGCTTGCTCGCTTGGCTCTTCCTGGGCAAAAGCCCGAGTGCTACGGCCCCGGTGAGCACTCGGTTGCCCCATGATACCGATACCGCCGCCGTTGTGAGCACGATGACCACGGATACGACGGCGTTGAAGGATGCCCACATCGCCTTCTTCTTCATGGACAGCATACAAGCCGGGTATGAGCTTGTGAAGGAGAGCGCCAGCCGGGTGCAGAGCATGGGTCGCCAGCTCGAAGGCGATCTCGCCAAGGAACTGCAGAAGGCCCAGGCCGAAGCGCAGCAACTGGCGCAGAAGGACCACACCTACAGCACACAGGCCGAGATCGCCGCCGATGAACAGAAGTTCCGCGAACTGGACCGCAAGATCGGCGAGCTGCGCGTCAGTTCACAGGACCGCATCGATGAACTGCAGATCAAGATGCTGCAGGACATCACGCTGGAGATCCAGGCTTTCCTCGGCGAGTACAACGCTTCGCACACGTTCGATTTCATCTTCAGCATCCAGGACGAAGGACAGATCTGGGTGGGCAATAAGGGCCTGGACATCACCGCCGACGTGGTGAACGGCTTGAACGCGAAGCACCGTGCGAAAAAGAGCTCAGCGAGTGCCGGAGGCAAGTAGGGGGTTGTCGGTTGACGGTTGTCCGGCGTGGTGGTAGAAGCCTGCAAAGGACCGCTCCCTCGGCAGCCAGACAACCGACAACGGACGACCGACAACAGTTCTCCGACAACCACAATTGAAAAGCCCCGGTGGTGTGCCGGGGCTCGGTCGGGTCTCAGGCTCGAAAGCACCGGCCCGTTGATGTCTTTTCCTCAGTTCGAGGGCGCGTTCCAGCCGTTGCTCACGGCCATCTGGTCGTAGGTCTGCCCATTGTAGATCTTCTCGCTCTTGGGGTTGCCGCTGCGGTCGAAGCGCGTCCATGCACCGGTCTTCACGCCATTCACGATGTGGCCTTCGCTTTCCACACGGCCGTTGTCATGGTAGTAGCTGAACAGACCGTTCGCCTGAGTGAGCTTCTCGTCGCTGAAAACGCCCTTCATGCGCAAGCTGCCGTTCGCCGCCTTCACCTTCACCTCGTAACCGTGGGCCGTGCGGCGCACCTCGCGCATGAAAATGATGCTCTCCTTCGTGGCGGGCTGGAAGTCCGGCCCCACAAGGTCGCGGCGCACCAGCGTCGACGTGTTGCTTGTGCCCTCTCCACCTTCACCGCCACCGGCGTAGACCGCGTTGAAATTCGCGCTCAGGAGGCTGAGGCTGATCGCTGCGAGGGTGTTGAGAGCTTTCATCTTCGTTCGTTTTCGGTGGTCGGTCGTCGTTGATGGCACGAAACAACATCCCCCGCATGGGTGAGGGTGAGGCCGGGCGAGCAAGTGGGGGGGCTCGCCCAGCCGTTGGTAGGTCTGCGATACAAAGACGATGCGCGCGGAAGAGAGTTGCCGCTTGATCCCATCGGTGGCGCGGGCTTCGGTTTACCTTTGACGGCAGGTACTATTGGAGCAGCACAGATGAAAGCGGCAGGGATATCAAAGACGACAAGGCCCGTGCGCCGCGTGCTGTCATCGGGCCGTCCTCGCCGACGGGTGGCCCGCGCCAAACCGTTCGATCCGGGCAAACACCTCGGGGTGATCCATTTCAAAGAGGACATCGAGACCGTGATCCGAAAGATGCGCGAGGGCAATGGCCAGGATCGCGGTTGACACCAACGTGCTAGCACGGTTGTTGGCAGGAGACAAGCGCATTGCCAGAGCGCTGAAAGGACATTCGATCCTGGTCTCCTTTATCACGGATATCGAATTGCACGCCTATCCCTCCCTGACCCCGGCTGATGAGCGCCGCATCGGGCTGCTTTTGGCCGACTGCGATGTGCTCGGTCTGACGGAAAACGCCCGAAAGGCGGCCATCAACTTCAGGAAACACCAACGACCCGCTTTGCCTGAGGCGATGATCGCCGGAATGGCGGCCGCCTCCAAGGTTCCTCTGGTCACGGCGGACAAGGCGTTCATGAAATGCCGCACCGTGATCGAGGTGCGTTACATCAAGACCTGAACGCTCGATGGAACGTGGTTCTCTGCTCTTGATCGGTGTCCTGTCCTTGTTGCGGCTGTTCGGTCAAGATCCCCAGATGACCGCCTCCGGCGCGCGCATCGAGATCCTCAACGCGGACAGGCTCGAATACAACAACGCTTTCACCAAGGCGCAACGCCTCATCGGCAATGTGCGCCTGAAGCACGAGAACGCGATCATGCGCTGCGACAGCGCCTATCTCTTCGAGGACCAGACGATGAACGCCTTCGGGCATGTGGCTATCGACCAGGATACCGTACACATCACC
>JAGODO010000317.1 GCA_017998165.1 Flavobacteriales bacterium
TTGCTAGCTTTGCCCACCTATCGCCCATGGACCTCAGCAAGATCATCTCCGTGGCCGGCAAGTCCGGTCTGTTCCGCGTCGTGGCGCAAGCCCGCCAAGCCGTTATCGCCGAATCCCTCGAGGACGGTAAGCGCATCCCGATCCCCTCCTCGGTGCGCGTGAACTCATTGGAGGAGATCAGCATCTTCACCACCGGGGATGATGTGCCTTTGAAGGGTGTGCTCGAAAAGCTCCATGCGTCCAGCAAGGGGGCGAGTGTGGGCGACCCGAAGGGCGAGGAGGAGGCTCTTTGGAAGAAGCTCGGGGAGGTCCTCCCAGAACATGATCGAGGCCGCATCTATCCCTCGGACCTCCGCAAACTTTTCAGTTGGTACGATCTGCTACTGAAAGCGGGTGTCTTCGAACAGAAGGAGGAGGCCAAGGACAAGTCCGAAGAGGACAGCAAGGCCACGAAGACCGCCGACAAGAAAAGCTCCAAGGCCAGCAAGGCCAGTGCTGCCGTGAAGAAGGCCAACGCCCCCAAGCCAGGCGGTGGAAGCAAAGCCAAGAGCGCCGGCACGACCCTGCGCAAAAGTTCCCAGCGCGGTAGCTGATCTCTGTCTATGAGCGACGTGGTTCCCGCTAGGCAGGCCTTCCTGCCTGATGGTGTTCTGCTCGATCATCCCGGAGCGATCGAACCTCTCTACCGCGCGCTCCACGATCGCGTTATTCCGGATAGACCTGCTCTGGAGCAATGGCTTTTGGACTGGAGCGACCTAGAAGCCGCATTGAGCGAAGAGGGTGCCTGGCGCTACATCCGCATGACCCAGGACACGCGTGACAAGGAAGCCGGTGAGCGCTATGAACGGTTCACGCTGGAGGTGCAGCCCTTGGTGGATACGTGGACCGATCGGCTCAATCGGAAACTCGTGGCGGTCCCATTCGCGGACGAGCTCAGAGAAGGCGGTTATCCCGTGATGCTGCGCGGCATACGGGAGCAGCTACGGATATTCCGCGAAGAGAACGTCGCCATCCAGGCTGGCCTGCGCAAGTTGGCGCAGGACTACAGCACCATGATCGGGGCCATGACCATTCCTTGGAACGGAGAGGAGATCACCCTGCCCAAGGCCGCTGCCCTGCTCGAAGAAAAGGGCCGGACGGTAAGGGAGCGGGCGTTCCGCGGTATCGCGTCGCGTCGCATGCAGGACAGGGACCGATTGGACGACCTGTTCGATGCCATGGTGCGCGATCGGCACCGCATGGCAGTGAACGCGGGTTTCGCGAACTACCGCGACTATGCTTATGCCGCATTGGGCCGCTTCGATCATGGCCCTGCGGATGCGGAAGCGTTCCACGCGAGCGTGGCGGAAGTAGTGGTACCGCTTATCGAGGAATTGGAGCAAGAGCGGCAGCAAAGCCTCGGCGTGGATCGACTGCGGCCTTGGGACCTGGCCGTGGATAGTGCGGGCCTTTCCCCACTGCGACCCTTCCGCACAGGGCAGGAACTTCTGGTCACCGCCACGGCCATCTTCGAGAAGGTGCATCCGTCTTTCGCCGCGCACCTGCGCGCTATGGGGGACAAGAACCTGCTCGACTTGGAAAGTCGCGAGGGCAAAGCTCCCGGCGGATACAACTATCCGCTCTACCGTTCGGGTGCTCCGTTCATTTTCATGAACGCCGTGGGTACGGCGGATGATCTTGTGACCATGTTGCACGAAGGCGGGCATGCGGTGCATTCCTTCCGCACGCATGCGCTGCCGCTCACCGCGTTCAAGCAATTCCCCAGCGAAGTGGCTGAACTCGCGAGCATGGGCATGGAACTTCTCAGCATGCGCCATTGGGATCTCGCCTATCCGGATCCAAAGGACCTTCAACGTGCCCAGCGCGATCAACTCGAGCGCGTGATCGGTGTGCTGCCCTGGGTAGCCACGGTGGATGCTTTCCAACACTGGGTGTACACGCATCCGGACCATGATCGTGTTCAACGGGCCGAGGCCTGGACCCGGATCCACGAACGCTTCTCGGGCAGGGTGGTGGATTGGACAGGGTTGGAGGAGGAACGCGCCTCGTTCTGGCATAAGCAGCTCCACATCTTCGAAGTACCCTTCTACTACATCGAGTACGGAATCGCCCAACTGGGCGCCATTGGACTGTGGGCCCAAGCGGAACGCGAACCGGACGCCGCTGTGGAGCGTTATGCGAAGGCGCTTTCCTTGGGATACACGCGAACACTGCCGGAGATCTACGCAGCGGCCGGTGTGCGTTTCGATCTGGGCAAGCCCGCCGTTACCGATCTCGCCGGAGCTGTAGCCCAGGAACTTCGCCGCCTGCGTGGCATGAACTGAATCGCAAGGATGCCGGAACCTTGTGCTTCCTCCCAGCCCGCCCACCTGCTACCTTGCCCGAACCTTCAAGGAGACCCAACGTGAAGAAACTCAACCCCGCCCTTTTCCATGCAGTGGTCATGATCGTGCTGATCACTACGGTAGCCGTTTTTGTCGCTTGGTCCGACGGCAGCCCGGTGGCACACGCGCACCACACAAAAGCTGAACTGGACGCCTTCCGGGGCGGCGGCGCATTGCTGCCTTTCGGTCAGAACACCTATTTCATGGCCAGCGGCAACTGTGAAGGCTGCCATGGCCACGATGCCACCGCGTTCGCCATGGTGGACGACAGCGGCACCGATGTGAACGTGGTCGATGACTGGCGGAGCACCATGATGGCCAACAGCGCCCATGATCCGTTCTGGCGCGCCAAAGTGAGCCATGAGGGGATTGTGAACCCCGGTCTTCAATCCGTCATTGAGGACAAGTGTACCAGCTGCCATGCTCCCATGGGACGCCATGAAAAATACCTTACCGGAGGAGGGCCGTATTCGATCGCCGAAATGGAGCAGGATCCCATAGCTCTTGACGGGGTTTCGTGTGTGCCCTGCCATATCCAATCAGCCGACAGCCTCGGCATCCAGTTCTCCGGCCATCTCAAGTTCGATACCCTGGGCCGGCCGCTCTATGGACCCTACGACAACCTGTTCGGTGCGCCGATGACCAACTTCGTTGGGTACGAGCCCTTGTACGGTGCGCACATCAACGATGCGGGACTCTGTGCGGGTTGCCATACCCTGCAAACCGAAACGGTCGATCTGGCCGGTACGCCCACGGGCAACATCTTCACCGAACAGGCCACCTATCACGAATGGCTCAATTCGAGTTTCGCGGAGCCGACCTTCCCGGATACGATCGTGTCCTGCCAGGGCTGCCACGTGCCTCGCATCGACGATGCCGTGGTGATATCCGCCAACTACCTTTTCCTCCAGGGCAAGTCGCCTTTCGGTCTGCACCACTTCGCGGGTGCAAACACCTTCATGCTCGAGCTCCTGCGCGACAACCGCGTAGCGCTCGGTCTTAGTGCGGACGAAGTGCATTTCGACAGCACCATTGCCAGAACGTATCGCATGCTGCAACAGAACAGTTTATTGATGCAGGCGACCATGATCGACCGCACGACGGATACCGCTTTCATCGATGTTTCTCTCGTGAACCTCGCCGGGCACAAATTCCCCAGCGGTTATCCCGCGCGTCGCGCCTTTCTGGAGGTCGTGGTGTTGGATGCTACCGGCAGCGACACCATTTTTCGCAGCGGCGGTTGGGACAACACTTACGAGGTGGTCGGCCACGATGCGAGCTGGGAACCCCATCATGACGTGATCACCGATCAGGGGCAGGCCCAGATCTACGAGCATGTGATGGCCGATGTGAACGGTGACAAGACCACCGTGCTGCTCCGCGCCGACGCCCCACTGAAGGATAACCGGATCACCCCCCTCGGCTTCAGCACGAGCCACATCACCTACGATACGACCTTGATCGCCGGGGTTCCCCCCACCGACCTTGATTTCAACCGCGACGCGCTCGGCGTGGAGGGAAGTGGCTCGGACATCGTGCATTACCATGTGCCTATGAACGGATACGTCGGACTTGTGCAGGTGTACGCCCGCTGCTGGTATCAGGCCGCGCCGCCGCGTTGGATGGAGGAGATGTTCGACAACAACAGCGCGCCGATCGATACGTTCCGCACCATGTACGAAGCCCAGGATGGCAAGCCCGTGCTGGTGAAGGAGATCACGTTCACGGACCTTTCCGTGGGCATCGACGGGATCGAGGACCTCGGCCTGCGCATCTTCCCCAACCCAGTGCGTGACGGACAGCTCCGCATCGAAGGTGTGAACGGGATGGTGAAGGAGATCGTGGTCTACGACCTGCGTGGGCGTGAAGTGGCTCGGCCGCAGTTGCGCCCTGGCACCCTGGTCATCGCAATCAATG
>JAGODO010000044.1 GCA_017998165.1 Flavobacteriales bacterium
TATCGCGAACGCACTTGTCGTGGCCCCGGACAATACCGTCTACGTTACCGGCGAAAGCGCGAACATGGCGCCGCAGGGAACCATCACCACGATCCGGTACGGCACAACGGGCGCCCAGCTCTGGGCGGACCATCCCTACGGGCCTTCGCAAGATGCGATCGACCGCGGTGCCGACATCGCGCTCGACCCCTTTGGCCATGTGTACGTCACGGGGACCATCGCCAACAACGGCGGTGACTTCGCATTGATCAAGTACGGCGCGAACGGCCGCATCTGGAAGAAGAACTACGAGCAATATCCGGGCGCGGATGTCCCTGATGAGTGCCTGGGGATCGCCATTGATGGCCCGGGCAACGTGTACATCGCCGGTCTCATCACCTCCACCTCCGGCATGGGTCTGGAACCCTATGTGATCATGACGGACTCGGCCGGCAACACGCAATGGGGCGACAACCTTTCCCTGAGCAGCATCGATGAGCGCTTGACAGGCGTAGCGGTCTCCCCCGGCGGCAATGTCTATGTGGCCGGTGATTGGTGGAACACCGCGACACAGACGGGCGTGGATGTTTCCGTCGCGCGCTACTCTCCTTCGGGATCCCGGCTTTGGAAAGAAGGACAGGCGATGCCCTTATCGGAGGATCACGCGACGCGCATCGCCACAACGGCGGATGATCACGCCCTGGTTTGCGGCACCGCGAAAGGCGCAACGGACATGGACCTCGTCGCTCTGGAGCGCGACGCGGACGGAGCGTTGGTTTGGGAGGTGGTGTATGACGGCACGGCGAGCGGGAACGACGAGGCGGTGGATATCGAGCAGTTGGTGACCGGTCCCGTCGCCGTGACCGGTCATACACGCGAAGAGGTCGGCGGCGAGCTGCGGCATGCCATCGCCACGATGCTCGTGGAGAACGGTCAAGTGCTCTGGACGCGGCAGTTCACCGGCGAGAACGGACTCGGCGCATGGCCTTCGCGCATGACCACGGACGCGCAGGGCAACATCTACATCGCCGGATACGCGAGCGCTTCCGGAGGTACAACCACGGATGGCACCATCGTGAAATATGACATCGCTGGCGACCTCCAGTGGTCCATCTCCTACGATGCGGGAACGGACCAGAACGACCGGTTCAATGACATCTCCCTGAACGCCGCAGGCGACGTGATCGTTTGTGGTGCGGCCTTCACTTCAACGACCGCATCGCGCTATGTGACCGCCCAGTTCGGCAACGCCGTCGGCATGAACGACCCCGTTTCGGGGAGCGCGACCGTCACCGCATTCCCCAACCCCGCATCCACGCGATTGAACTTCAACGTACCGACGTATCACTGCCCATCCGAGGTGTTCAACGCTTTGGGCGAGCGGGTCCTTGTCACATCAACCGATCGCAGCATCGACGTGAGCGCCTGGAATGAAGGTCTGTACTTCCTCCGGACCGATTTTGGCGACAGGACCACGACCAGCCGCTTCACCGTACAGCACTGACCCACCATGAAAACACTCATCACACCCGTCCTGCTCTCGTTGCTCGCTGGACATGTCCATGCGCAATCCATCCAATGGATGCGCGACGCCGGCTCCACGCCCTTCTCGGCCAATGAACGTGGCGATGCGGTGGACACGGATGCGGACGGCAATGCCTACGTGCTCGGTCATCTGTCCATTGACAGCCAGTTTTCCGGACTTCCCGTGCAGGCGCACCAGGATGGCTGTGTGGCGAAGTACAACGCCTTCGGTACGGTGCAATGGGTGCGGACCTTCGGTGGTCCCGGTTTCGTGGACATGCAGGAAGCCGCGGTGAAAGTCTCGTCGGCCGATAACGCGGTTTACGTATGCGGATCGTTCCGGACGCAGTTCGCGAACCCGACCGTCACCTTCGATACCATCTCGTTCACCTTCGACGGGAACAGCCGTCACGCCTTTCTCGCCAAGTACGACCTGGACGGCAACATCCAATGGATGCGGCATGGTGGCGGTGAGGGTCTCGGCGCAGGATTCAATGACCTCGACATCGATGACCAAGGGCGCATCGTGGTGGTGGGCACTACCGATGGGACGAACGTGTTCGATGGAGAAACACTGACCTATGATGGAGGCCTGCTCGCGCGCTACTTGCAGGACGGGACGCTCAGCGACCTGGTGCAGTTGAACGATGGCAGCGCGGAACACCAGGAAGCCGTGTCGGTGGAAGTCGCCCCCGGGACGGGGAACATCCATATCGCAGGCGCGTTCTTCGGAACCATCGCGTTGAACGGCTTCACCGCGACCGCTGCGCCCTTCAGCATCTGGGTGATGAAGCTGGACGATGCCCTTTCGTGCCAGTGGCTCAGCACGGGAGGCGGCAATAGCAGCACCTACGGGTCGTACCCGCGAGGCCTGGCGATCGACGCCGCGGAGAACAGCTACATCACCGGGAACGTGAGCGGTGAACTGGTGAGCTTCGGGCCGCACAGTTTCACCGGCAACTCGGAGTCCGATGACGAGGTCTTCGCGGTGAAATACAACAGCGATGGCGAAGCGCAATGGCTGCGGCATGGCGGCAGCATCCGCAACGACGAAGCCTTCGACATCATCGCCGACGCACAAGGGAATACGGTCATCACCGGCTTGCTCGGAGGCAATATCCCGTTCGCGGAATTCGACGGCGTCCAGGTGGACATCGTCAGCCAGAGCACGCATTGCTTCATCGCACGCTACGATGCGAACGGACAGATCGCTTACGCCGAGCGGCTCGGTGGCGGCTCCGACGATGTCGGCTCCGGGCTCGCCTTGGCGAATGACAGTACCTTCTTCCTCACCGGCACTACATGGGGCTCGACGCCTTGGCTCAATTGGAACTTCCAATCGTGCTGTCTGGACCCGAACCTGTTCGTCGCGAAGTTCCACGACGCGTTCAACGATCCCTCCACGGGTGTTGGCCAAACATCCGACCTCCTTGGACCAACCGTCGCGCTCACTCCGAATCCGGCGAACACCACGCTCTGGATCAACGGGCTACCCGCCGATGCGATCTGCGAAGTCTTCGACGCCAGCGGCTCCCGAATACCCTGTTCCCCGACGGCACTGTCCGTCGATGTGAGCGCCTGGCCCGATGGCCTGTACTTCCTTCGCACTACGAATCGGTTCCCCATCCCCTTCGTGGTCCAGCACTGATATCCGGCCCTGCGCCACCGTCTTGGACGATCCCCGCTGACAGGCACGCGCAACTATCGCCGCGTCATCGCACACACAGGCGATAACGTTCTATCACATTCTTTCAATACATATTGTAACTTCCGGGACTATGGCCTACGTTTGACCCATTGAAAGTCCCGGAACCATGGACCTGAAGGAAGCACGCGAAAAGTTCATCGAGGCCTGGGGGGCATTCGGAAGCGCCTGGGGCATCAACCGCAGCATGGCGCAGGTACACGCGCTCCTGCTCATCAGCCATGAGCCGCTGAGCTCCGAGGATGTGATGGACCTGCTGAACATCAGCCGCGGCAACGCGAACATGAACCTGCGCGCGCTGATCGACTGGAGCCTGGTGCGCCGTGTGCTCAAGTCCGGTGAGCGCCGCGAGTTCTTCGAGGCCGAAAAGGATGTGTGGAAAGTCGCCACGCACATCACCCGCGAACGCAAGAAGCGCGAACTCGAACCGCTCGTGCGCCTGCTGGACGAACTCGAAGACATCCCCGGAGCCACGCCCGAGGCGAAGAGCTTCCGCAAGATGACCCACGACCTGCACGACCTCACCACCCGCCTGGACACGCTGCTCGATCACAGCACGCGCCGTGACGTGCAGTGGTTCGTGAAGGCCGCTTCCACCCTGCTGAAATGAACGCGTTGAACTTCCTTGACGAACGGGCCGATACGCCAGGCCGGACCAGTGCCCGGCGGACCGGTTTTTTTTTGACCACCATATTTCATTACTTTCTGAAACATTGAATTGTTCGGAACAATGAACCTCAATCTCCTCAGCTACGCGCTCTTCTTCCCGGCCATGGTCGGGATAGCGGTGTATGTGGCGCAGGTATGCCACCGCAACGGCCGCCTGTGGATGCTGAGGATCTTCGACAACGAGGCCACGTTCGTGGACGCCGTGAACAACATCCTCCGCACAGGCTGCTACGTGGTGAATGCCGGCTACATCGCCATCGTCCTCAGCCTCTGGGAAACGGTGACAACGGTGCCTGAAATGCTCGGCCTGTTGAGCGGCCGGATCGCCCTCATCCTGTTCACCCTGGCCGGGCTGCACTACCAGAACATCGCCGTGCTCATGATCTGGGCACGCATCAAACACCGCAAGGCGCAGGCGGAACTGACCGCGCCAAAACACCGGGCGACGTGAACGTCGCCCCGACAGCCATGGAAACCAAAGTCGTTCTCGCGTACATGATCTACCTGCCGCTCGCGTTGGGCCTGACCCTCTACGTCGCCCGCACGCTCTTCACCAACGGCCGCACCTTCATGCTCGACATCTTCAAGGGCAAGGAGGACATCGCCAACGCCACCAACAAGCTCTTCGAGGTCGGCTTCTACCTGCTGAACATGGGATTCGCGCTGCTTATCCTGAAGATCGATCAGGGGCAACGCTTCGAGTACGACGCGCAACTGAACGAGCAGGTGACCACCTACACCCGGCTGCTCGACACCAACCAGGAACTGGTCGAAGCGCTCGCGAGCAAGATGGGCGGCTTCGCGATCTACCTCGGCGTGATGCTGTTCCTGAACCTGTACATCTTCTTCCGTGGAAGGAAGAAGGCCCGCGCGAGCATCATGCCGCAACCAGTGCCGGTGCCGGTACCCGTGATCACAGGGCCAGTACGTTAACGAGATACCGGATGCGCGGAGCCTGATCGCTGCGCGATCCTCCGCGCTCCGGTATGACAAAAAACCAAAAGCAATGAAGATCATCCTCGCAGGCGGTACGGGCACCATGGGCCTGATCCTCCAACAGCATTTCGCGGAGCGCGGTGACGAGGTCGTCGTTCTCACCCGCACGCCGGACCGGAAACAGCATCCGCACGCTCGCATGGTCGGATGGGATGGACGACATGTCGGTGACTGGTCCAAGGAGATCGATGGTGCCGATGTGGTCATCAACCTCGCGGGCCGCAGCGTGGACTGTCGCTACACCGAACGGAACAAGACGGTCATCCTGAACAGCCGCGTGGACGCGACCAACGCGCTGGGCGCCGTCATCGCCAGCAGCACGAAGCCCCCGGCCGTCTGGATCAACATGAGCAGCGCGACGGTCTACCGCCACGCGGAGGACCGGCCCATGGATGAAGCCACGGGCGAACTCGGCAGCGACTTCTCACCGCAAGTGGTGCTCGCTTGGGAGAAAGCGTTCTTCAGCCAGCGGCGCGAAGGTGTCCGGCAGGTCGCGATGCGCTGCGCGATGGTGTTCAGTCATCACGGCGGGGCGTTCCCTCGGTTCGAGCAACTCACGCGCTTCGGCCTGGGGGGCCACCACGCGAGCGGAAGGCAGTACGTCAGCTGGGTGCATGAGGCGGATGTGCGCGGGTTCTTCCAATGGCTGATCGACACCCCGAAAACCGAGGGCATCATCAACCTGGCCGCACCCCACCCACTGCCGGAGCATGAGCTGATGCGCGGCCTCCGCAACCATGTCAGACCGTTGGTCGCCTTCAATGTGCCGAAGTGGATGCTCACCATCGGCGCGTTCTTCCTGCGGACCGAGACCGAACTCGTATTGAAGAGCCGACGCGTAGTGCCGACACGCGCGCTGGGGCTCGGGTATCGCTTCGCACATGAACGGATGGACACCGCACTGGATGCGCTCTTCGGCGACCGTGCGAAGCAACGTCAGTGATGAGGGAGAAGCGTTCATCACCGGCTGGAAGCCGGTGCCACCAACCCATCTCCACACCGGCCGCAAGCCGGTTTCAAGCACATGAGACATCAGCACCGGTTGGAAGCCGGTTCCACTGAACAATCCTTGACCCATGATGACCTTCCAAGAACTGATGCACTGTGACGGGCGCACCTCACGCGGGCGGTTCATCCGGAACACGATCCTGCTGGCCGCAGGCAAAGCGGCCATCGACCTGCAAGTGATCCACCTGAGGCCGGACCTCGCGCAAGACTGGTCCTGGCCCCTGTGCTGGCTGAACCCGTTCCATCTCGTCGTTCCGTGGATGAACCACCAGGTGGCGTTCATCATCTGCCTGACGACGCTCCTGTTCTTCGCCGCACTCGTGTGGAACGCGGTGCATCGTGCGCGGGACGCGGGTTGGCCGCTTTGGGTCGCCTTCCTGCCAGCTCTCCCGTTCGCCGATATAGTGGCCGTGATCGCCCTCGCCCTACCCCCGCACAAGAAGCGGTCGGTTTGGGATATCGTTTGAGGTTCCAAGCCCGCTGCGGGTTGAAGAGCGGATGGGTTCAGCCTACTTTCCCCAGCGATGCGACCGCCCTTCCCGATCATCGCCCGCTTGTGCCGGGGTGCGGCTCTCCTGTTGGGACTTGTCGGTGGGCGGGCCCAGGCCCAAGAGAGCACCTTCGACATCCTGAAGGGTGGCGAGGTGGTCGGCAGTGTCGCCGCTTCGCGCACCCGGACCGGCGATCGTACGCTCTACATCATGACCTCCTACTCCGTGATGAACGTGGTCTGGAAGCAGACGGTCACGTCCGCGATGTACACCGAATACAATGGTGACACGCTGCGCGCGTGCATGAGCAGCATCCATGTGAACGGTGCCGTGCGCGATTCCAGCCACATGACCACGGATGCGGATGGTCTTCGCTGCCATGTGTACCCACGACCTGCTTTCCGGCGTGCCGAAGCTCTACCGTGGACCACGGCGCGCATGTACTATGAAGAACCCGTGGGGCAGGAACATGTTTTCGTGGAGAGCGTGCTCGAACCCTGCTCCCTCCGCACGATCGACCCGGGCAACTACCTGCTCACCTTCCCCAACGGAGCGAAGAGCCGCTACGTCTATGTGGCCGGGGAACTACAGGAGATCCATGTGGACCGCACCTTCATCGACCTGTTGTTCAGGCGCAAGCCGGACTAGCTCCCGCTCCTCCCCGGGGGCCAACCGTTCATGTAAGGTCAACCGTTGGGCACAGTGCCTCCGGTACTTTCGGCACCGATGCTCGAACTGAAGTCCATCCGCAAAGCCTACCGCACGGGAGCGAACGTCCTGCAGGTCCTCCAGGGCATCGACCTGCACATCGGGAAGGGCGAACTCGTGAGCATCATGGGGCAGAGCGGCTCCGGCAAGAGCACTCTGCTGAACATCATCGGCATCCTGGACACGTACGACAGCGGCGAGTACGTGCTGGATGGAATGCTCATCAAGGACCAGGGCGAAGCGGAGAATGCGGGCCTGCGCAGCAAGTACATCGGCTTCATCTTCCAGAGCTTCAACCTCATCAGCTTCAAGAACGCCGTGGAGAACGTGGCGCTGCCGCTCTACTACCAGGGCGTACCGCGCCGCAAGCGGAACGAACAGGCGCTGGCCATGCTGGAAAGCGTGGGCCTGAAGGACTGGGCGACGCACATGCCGAACGAACTCAGCGGTGGCCAGAAACAGCGCGTGGCGATCGCGCGCGCCCTGGTGAGCAGCCCGAAGATCATCCTCGCCGATGAGCCCACCGGTGCGTTGGACAGCACCACCAGTCACGAGGTGATGGAACTGCTCAAGCGCGTGAACCGCGACCTGGGGATGACCGTGGTGATCGTGACCCACGAACGTGCCGTGGCCGCCGCCAGCCAGCGGGTGATCTACCTGAAGGACGGCCTCATCGAGAACGCCTACATGGACCCCGCAACGCTGCACGCCGATGTTCACTGAGCTGTTCACGGTTGTCGGTCGTCCGTTGTCCGTTGTCCGGCATGGTGGGCGGATCCTGCGCAAGCCGACCCCCTCTCCGCTCGTCATCGGCAGCCTGACAACGGACAGCCGACAACGGATAACGCCAGCAGGACAACCAAACTCCCGACCCGATGTTCGATAGGGAGACCTGGGGGGAGATCCTGCAGAGCATCAGCCAGAACAAGCTGCGCACGGTGCTCACGGGTTTCGCCGTGTTCTGGGGCATCTTCATGCTCATCCTCCTGCTCGGCCTGGGCGCCGGGTTGAAAGGCGGTTTCGCCTACAATTTCCGCAACACCGCGGAGAACAGCATCAATATCGAGGGCGGTGAAACGAGCAAACCCTGGAACGGATTGCCCAGCAACCGCCGGATACAACTGGATGAGGACGACGTGGAGGCATTGCGGCAGAATATCCCGGGTCTGGTGAATATCGCCGGGCTCTACTGGGTTTGGCGCGGCAACACGAAACTCCAGCGCGGGGCGAAGTATGGAAGCTACTCCGTGAACGGCGTGGTGAGCGAGCACCAGGCGCTCCAAAAGCAGATCATCCTCAAGGGCCGCTTCATCAACGAGGTGGATGAGCAGCAACAGCGCAAAGTGATCGTCATCGCCGAAGATTGCCGCAAGGAACTCTTCGAGGATGAGGATGCGCTCGATCAGTGGGTGAATCTGAATGGCGTACCCTTCCAGGTGGTCGGTCTCTATGAGTTCGACAATGCGGGCCGGCATGGGATGATGAACCGCAGTCCGGTCTTCATGCCGCTCAGCGCCGCCCAACAGGTATTCAACGGGCAGCGGGACGTCGACGAGATCACGTTCAGCTTCACCGACGCCAGCGCCGCGGGCGCCGCCATGGCCGAGCAGCGCGCCATCAACACCATCGCGCGGCGGCACAATTTCGACCCCACGGACGAGCGCGCCCTCTGGACAGAGAACAACGTGGAGAACGTGGGGCAGTTCAACATGGTCTTCGGCTTCATCAACGCCTTCATCGTGGTGATCGGCATCGGCAGCCTCGTCGCGGGCATCGTAGGCATCGGGAACATCATGCTCATCGTGGTGAAGGACCGCACCAAGGAGATCGGCATACGCAAGGCGATGGGCGCGACACCCTCGAACGTGATCACGCAGATCCTGCTCGAAGCCGTGTTCGTCACGCTGGTCTTCGGCTATTTCGGGTTGGCGCTCGGCGTGTTGTCGATCGAAGGTCTCTCCGCCGTGATACCCGGCGGAGAGTTCTTCCGCAACCCTACCGTGGACTTCTCCACCGCCATTTATTCGCTGCTGGCCATGCTGGTCGCCGGTGCGCTCGCCGGATATTTCCCGGCCCGTCGCGCGGCGGCGATCAGCCCCATCGAAGCCTTGCGCGACGAATGAGACCCTACTGACCCATGTTCGACAAGGACCGCTGGAACGAGGTGATGATGACGCTGCGGCGCAACAAACTGCGCAGCTTCCTCACCATGCTCGGCGTGGCCTGGGGCATCTTCATGCTCGTGGTGATGCTGGGCATGGGCAACGGCCTGAAGCATGCGGTGATGGGCGGTTTCGATGGCTTCGCCAGCAATTGCGCCTTCATCTGGACGATGCCCACCACCAAACCCTACGGCGGGTTCCAGCAGGGGCGGCGGTTCCATTTCGACAATGAGGACACGCGCATCATCCGCGATCAGGTGGAGGGGCTGGACCTGTGCAGCCCGGAGCTGCAGCTCGGCGGCTGGCAGGGAGGGAACAACGTGAACTACAAGAGCAAGACGGCCGCCTTCTCCATCTACGGGGCCGAACCCGAAGTGTTGCAAGTGGAGGCCGTCCTCGTGCCGCGCGGCCGCTTCCTGAACCACCGTGACCTGGAGGAGGAACGCAAGATCTGCGTGATCGGCAAGGAGGTCGAGAAATTGCTCTTCGAAAAGGAGGATCCCATGGGCAAGTACCTCCGCATCAACGGGGTGTATTTCATGGTGGTGGGGACGATGGCCAAGAAAGGCAGCGCGCAGATGGGCGACAATCCCGACGCCAAGATCTACGTGCCCTTCACCACCTTCCAGAAGGCCTTCAACAGCCTGAACACGGTCCATTGGTTCAACATCGTGGCCAAGCCCGGTGAGGAGGTATCGCGCATCGAGAAGGAGGTGAAACTGCTGATGGCCCGCCGCCACCGCGTGGACCCTTCCGATGAGAGCGCCTTCGGCAGTTTCAACCTGCAGGAGATGTACAACATGATGAACATGCTCTTCATCGTCATCGCGGGTGTCAGCTGGTTCGTGGGCATCTGCTCCCTCGTAGCGGGCGTGATCGGCATCGGCAACATCATGCTCATCAGCATCAAGGAGCGCACGAAGGAGATAGGCATCCGCCGGAGCATCGGGGCCACGCCCCGCGCCATCACCGGGCAGATCATGCAGGAGGCGCTCACCCTCATCCTGGTCGCGGGCTATTTCGGCCTGTTGGCCGCCGTCGGCCTGCTCGAAGGCACACGCGCACTGGTCGGCGATGGCAGCGATTTCTTCAAGAACCCCGGCGTGGACATCAATGTGGCGCTGGTGGCCTTCGCCGTGCTCATCCTCAGTGGCCTGCTGGCCGGTTATCTGCCCGCGCGCCGTGCCCTGGCGATAAAAGCAGTGGATGCATTGAGAGCAGAGTAAGAAGGGTGCGACCCCGGATGAAACCCCGGGGCGCGCCCCAACACAACGACGCATGAAAAAGATCCTCAAATACCTCCTCTTCATCGGCCTCGGCCTCCTCTTCGTCTGGACCATGTGGTTCCTCTACAAGAAGAGCAACCCGGAACCGGACGCGTTCACCACGGAGAAAGCGAAGAAGAACAACGTGATCAAGAAGACCGTGGCCAACGGCAAGATCGTGCCGCGCAAGGAGATCCTCATCAAGCCCGTGGTCAGCGGCATCATCCGCGAGCTTTTCATCGAAGCGGGCGACGTGGTGAAGAAGGACCAGCCACTGGCCCGGATCCAGATCGTGCCGAACATGATGGAACTGAGCAGCGCCGAACAGCGCGTGAGCTCGGCCAGCATCGGCGCGCAGAACGCACAGATCACCTACGACCGCAACAAACCGCTCGCGGACAAGGGCGTGATCAGCGCCAGCGAGATGCAGGGCTACGACCTCGCGCTGAAGAACGCCAAGCAGGAACTGGCCGCTGCCGAGGAAGCGCTGAAGGTCGTGCGGGACGGCATCAGCAACAAGAGCGCCGGCAACACCATGGTGCGCTCCACCATCGACGGTATGATCCTCGACGTGCCGGTGAAAGAGGGCAACAGCGTGATCGAGCGGAACAATTTCAATGAGGGCACAACCATCGCCGCCGTGGCCGATATGGGCGACCTGATCTTCCAAGGCAAGGTGGACGAGAGCGAGGTGGGGAAGGTCAAGCTGAAGATGCCCGTGGTGCTCACCGTCGGGGCGATCGAAAGCGCGAAGTGGGATGCTGAACTGGAGTACATCGCACCGAAAGGCGTGGAGGAGAACGGGGCCATCCAGTTCGAGATCCGTGCGGCCGTGAAACTGAAGGAAGGCGAGAACCTGCGCAGCGGCTACAGCGCCAACGCCGATATCGTGCTCGACCGCCGTGACAGCGTGCTCACCGTGCCCGAGAGCATCGTCACCTTCAACAATAAAGGCGACAGCGCGTTCGTGTTCGTGAAGAACCCGGGCGGCACCGGTGAGGACGCGTGGAAGAAGACCTACCTGAAGACCGGCCTCAGCGATGGCATCAACCTGGAGGTGTTGGACGGCATCGATGCGACCACGGAACTGAAAGGCGCCAAGGTGGAGGAGAAGAAGTCGGATGTGGAGGTCAGCGCGGGATCGGAGTAGCGGGGGCCGGGCTTCCAGCCCGGTCTGCGGCAATGACCGGGCTGGAAGCCCGGTCCACTCACGGAACCACCTGCCCGGCCGAGCCCATGTCGGCGCTCATGCTGATGATGCTGTCCACCACGAACACGCTCATGCCGCGCCACGGCAAAGCGCCCTGGTACTCCACATAGTGCAGATTGAAGACCTTGCCGCTGTTGGTCATCAGTTCGCGCGCGACCTTCTCGTCCACCACGGAAAAAAGGAACTCGTTGCTCTGCACGGAGACGCCCTGCCCCTTCAGGCCGGTCTGCACGAGCTTGCCCTCATAGGTCTTCCAGACCCAACCCTTGTACACCACGAAATTCAGCTCACCGCTCTTCGCCCCTTCGCCGAAGATCCACGAGTAGCGGAAGTAGAAGACCAGTCCCAGCACGAGCAGGATGGCGAGCACGGCGATGAGGATGATGCGGCGCATGGTTGTCCGGGGTTCGGGCGGTGAAACTACATCGCTGGAATGCCATCGCTCTTCACCACCTTCGCGCGGCCCCGAATAATCTCCCGCGCATGCGCCTCCGCACACTGCTCTTCGCGATCCCGTTCACCACGACGGTCTTCGCACAACCGGACCTCGACTCCCTGGACGCCTACCTCGCCCGCACGGTGAAGGCCTTCGATCAGCCCGGGCTGGCCGTGGGCATCGTGAAAGATGGTGCGCTCATCTGGAGCAAGGGCTACGGCAAACTCGATCTCGACAAGACCGATGTGGTCACGCCGAACTCGGTGTTCTATTGCGCGAGCATCAGCAAGGCGTTCACCGCTTGCGCGATCGGCCTGCTCGTGGATGAGGGCAAACTCTCCTTCGACGATCCCGTGCGCGAGCATCTGCCCTGGTTCAGCACGCCCGATCCGTACGTCACCGAGCACTTCCTCGTGCGCGACCTTCTGTGCCACCGTAGCGGTTGGATCACCTTTGATGGCGACCTGCTCTGGTATGGCTCCGACTTCTCGCAGCGCGAGATCCTGGATCGCCATGCCCGCGAACCCTTCACTTATGAATTCCGCAACGAGTTCGGCTACAGCAACCTGATGCTCATCGCCGCAGCACAGGTGATCGAGGCCGTGAGCGGCCAGACGTGGGACCAGTTCCTCACCACGCGCATCTTCAAGCCGCTCGGCATGGACCGCAGCCGCGTGGAAACCGCTGACCTCACCGGCATGAGCGATGTCGCGCTGCCGCACGTGCGCAAAGGACAGGACCCGAAGGCCCCGCAGAAAAGCATGCCCTACCAGGCGTTGAAAGGCGCTGATGGCGCGTGCGGCGTGATGAGCACCGTGACCGACCTCGCCAAGTGGGACGCCATGTGGATGAATGAAGGACAGATCTCGGGCGCACCTTTCCTGAAGAAGGAGACGTGGACCACCATCACCACGCCCCAATTGAGCAACGAGGTCGGGCCTGATGGCGCGTTGACCGGTCGCCACTACAGCGGCACGGCCATTGGCTGGTTCACCAACGACCAGTACGGCGTGAAGATCATCACCCACAGCGGCGGAATGCCGGGTTTCATCCTGAACCATGCCGTGGTGCCGGAGAAAGACCTCGCCGTGATCGCACTGGGCAATGGCGAGACCAGCAGCGTCTTCGCTGCCACGAGCAAAGCGCTGAACATGTACCTCGGTGATGGGAAAGCGGACCCCGCGACACGCATGTTGAAAGGCGCCGAAGCCAACAGGACCGAAGACATCAAACGCGTAGCCGACCGTCTCGCCGCCCGCGTGAAAGGAACAAAGCCCACGGCTCCAGCGGCGGCGCTGAAAGGGGCTTACGCGGACAAGGTCTATGGTGAAGCCACCATCGACGAGGTCAAGGGCACACCGGTGCTGTCCTTCCCCCACGCGAAAGAACTCTTCACCGGCAGCCTCGAACATTGGCACTACGACACCTGGAAGTGGAACCACGCCGATCCCTTCCTCGAAGCCGGCTATATCACCTTCGAGTTCGATGCGGACCACAAGGTCACCGGCTTCAAGATCGATCTGCACAGCCCGGACTTCCATTTCTGGAAGCTGCACTTCGAGCGGCAATAGCTGACGACAGCCGAAGCGTCGCGCTCATGAAGCTGAGCAGGAAGGTGACCTGCGTTTCTTCTGAATCGTGATGTTCCTTGCCTCTCGTCAGCCCTGACGAGCGAAGGCCATCATACTGAAGAACGGAGCCGTTCTAACGCTTCACGAGTTGGGCGCGTAGCACCCGGGCTGTAGACCCGTGGTTGACGGCAACCGTGTACGTCCCGCTGAAAAGCCCGGAAACATCCAGCACGATGGACGACTGGTCCGGTGCAAGCAGCACTGACCGGCGCTGCACCATGCGCCCGACGGCATCCTGTACTTCCACCATGACGGAGCCTTCCACAGCATGACCGAGATCGATGAACGCGGTCACCTGATCACCGGCCGGGTTCGGTACCAGGCGCATGCCACCGCCATCACCTGCACAGTCCTTCACGTACACCACTTCGCTCAGTTCCTCGACACCGTCCATGTCCACCTGGCGCAAGCGATAGAAAGCCAGACGCTGGGGGACCGGTTCGCGATCGGCAAAGGCGTACGACAAGGTCTGCGTGCTGTTCCCTGCTCCGTTCACCCATCCGATGTCCTTCCATGTAGCACCATCGGGGCTGCGTTGCACGAAGAACCCGCTGTTCCCATGCTCGCTCGCGGTGGTCCAGCGCAGCGTCGGCCGCCCGTCTTCGCACGCGGCGTTCAGCGAACTGAACTCAACAGGCAGGATCACGCAATTCAGGCCGGCGGTTCCCGTCCAGTCCATCAGGAATCCGTTCGATCCCGAGGTGGCCGACCACCCGTTGATCATCACGTAGTAGGTCTGGCCGGCGGTCACGTTCATCGGTGCCACCCACTGGTCGCCGAGCACATCCTCCGCATTGTCCACCGCTCCATTGCCCAGACCCGTATTGCCGTTGCCCGCGTTGATCGCGTACGAGCAACGCTGAGGCGCGCCGAGCGAGCCGCAGGTCACGTTCGGACCGAAGACCACCGGATCGAAATCGTCGGCGTTGTTGTTCGGGTTGATCGTGAACGCGAGCGTGCCGCTCGTCTGGATCTGGATACGGTACCAGTTCGTGTAATTCTCCGATGTGACGCACCCGGCGCAACCCTCCGCCGTGATACCCGGGCCGGGGGATGCATCGGACAGGGGGGCATCGTTACAGACCGGTGTGGCGAAGGCGCAATCGCTGTTCGTGCCCCCCGTCGGTCCTCCGGCGCATGGCACACAGCTCAGCGTCGCCGTCCACCCCGCGAGCTGGACGGTTCCGTCCGAGACGAAGCGGAACGTGAGGCAGCCGCTCGGATTGCTGGCGGTGACCGTCCCCGGAGACGTGAGGCAATTGCTGTATACGGCCGGGCTGTTCTGGACCGGACCGTTCAGTATCTGCAGATAATCGCAGCAGTTGTTCGGTCCGAAACAAAGGATGTACGTATCGTTCATGACGAATTGGCTGAACGTCGCACGCACGCACATCCCCGGCGTGTTCGGACAGAAGGTGCGGAAAATGTTGTTGGTGCTCGCCGCATAGTTGCCCGCCGCCCCACCACTGTCGTAGTAGGTTCCCGAGCAGGTGGTGACCATGCACGCGCCCGTGTATGTGTTCTGAACACCCAACGTCGGATGCGTATAGGTCTGTGCGCACAGGTCCGAAACCGTCAGGATACCTGTGCTGAGCATGAACCCGATCCATCCGGCCTTGTTCATGGCATCAACGGGTTTTCGATGCGGGTTGCTCCAGGAACGCGCTCTTGTAAGCCAGGAACGCTTCTCGGTCGGCCACGTCCAGTTCCCGCAACACCAGACGCTCGAACTCGCTGCGGCCGAGCAGGATGATGTGCTTGTCGATCAGCGGATCGTGCGCTCCTGTCCGTTGCGCCTCCATCCGGATCCCATCGTAGGCGTGCAGGTCGATGGTCGCGATCTCCTCCTCCGTCGCAACCCGCTCCAAACCGCCCTCCTCGATCAAGAACGAGGCCGCATAGAACAGCAATTCGCCTTCGTAGCGGAAATGGGCCTGTTGCCGCATCTGCTCCACGTCCTCCAGAGCATGATGCGCCAAGAGCTGGCCCAAGGCCGCCGGGCTTTGGGCCCGAACGGAGCCCGATAGAGCGGCCCAGAAAAGGACCAGCACCAGGAAACAAGGGATCCGCATAAGGTTGAGCAAGTTATGCATTCCGATCACGCTCGTCCAGAGTCTGCTACCGGGTGTGTTGGATCGGCATCGGCCCCCATGACGCAAAGCCGACCCGACGGATGCCTCCCGGCCCGATAGCATGACGCGAAAATGATCCCGGCCGTGGCCCACGGCCCTCTGAGGCGCCTCTCCTGCGTACCAACCAGCCCGGGGCACCATCTTAGCGCGCCGTCCGGGGC
>JAGODO010000045.1 GCA_017998165.1 Flavobacteriales bacterium
CCTCTACGAGCCGGCTTACGTGGCGCAAGCGGAAACCCAGCTCAAACTGTACGAGCAGTATTCCGGCCCCACGATGCAGATGCGCACGCTGGAGAAGGCCATCGAGAAATGCACCCGGGCCCTCGACCTGAACACCGGCAGCACGGATGCGCTATTCACCCGCAGCAAGGCCTATGCCCACCAGAAGGAGTACGCAAAGGCCATCGACGACGTGAGCAAGTGCATCGCTTACGGACGGGAGGATGATGCGGTCTACTACCAGCGCGCTTCCTATTACCATGGATTCGGTCAGCACCAGAACGCGGTGAACGACCTGAACAAGGTGCTGCTGAACAACCCCAAGGACACGCGCACGATGTTGCTGCGCGCCGAATGCAAGGAATCGAACCTCGACCTCGAGGGCGCGAAGAAGGACATCGAGGCCGCGCTCAAATTGACCGAGGGCGATGCGACCGTCACCACGGAGGAACGCAAAAAGCTTATCGACCGCGGAAAGGAACTCGAGCAGCGCATCTTCGAGATGAACCGCGAGAGCGATCCACCGTACATCACCGTGGTAGAGCCTTACCGCAAGGAGAACGTGGTGCAGGTGTCCAGCGCGCTCGCCCAAGTGAAGGTCACCGGGCATGTGCGCGATCGCAATCTTTTGAAGAGCATCGCGGTGAACGGCCTGCCGGCGAGCTATTCGCCCGATGAGAAGGACCCGGAATTCTTCGTCAGTGTTCCGCTGGCCGCAAGCGCCAAGGAGATCGAGGTGGTCGCCACCGACCTGTACGACAATGTGGCGAACGTCACGCTGTCCGTGGAACGCTCTGAAGGCGTACCGCCCGCGCTCAGTCTTGTTTCGCCCGTCGCCTCGGCTGACCATACGATCACGATCACCAGCGACAAGGACGACGTTTTCCTGGAGGGCGCGGCCAGCGACCCCAGCGGCATCCGCTCCATCACCGTGGATGGTGTGTTCGCGAGTTTCGCACCGGACACGGTGGCCACGGATTTCTCCATCAAGCTGCCGGTGAAGGGCAAGAGCAAGTTCACTGTGCGGGCCGAGGACCAATTCGGCAACGGGACCGAACTGGTGTACTCCATCGTGCGTGAAGCGCCGGTCGTCGCGCACGTCGTCCCCAAACCGGCGCCTGACAAACCCACGGACAAGCCGGCCGAAAAGCCGGCGGTGAACAGTGCGACCGGGAACACCTGGGTGGTGGTGATCGATAACGCGGACTACAAGAGCTTTCCGGCCCCGCAAGGCCGCGCCGGGGATCTGGCGGAGATCCAGAAGTCCTTTTCCAAGTACAACGCGCAGCGCACCATCACGAAGAAGAACCTCAGCAAAGGCCAGATCGAACGCTTCTTCAACGTGGAACTGCGGGACCTCGTGCGGTCCAACAAGGTGAACACCATCCTCGTCGGCTACGTCGGGCACGGGCGCTCGGCCGGAGGCAAGACCTATTGGGTGCCGGTGGATGGCAAGAAGGACGACATCTACAGCTGCTACAACTACGGCTCGCTCAAGAGCCTGCTGGAGAACTACAGCGCCAGCGTGACCAACACACTGGTGGTGAGCAAGGCGGCGGGTACGGACCCGAGCTTCTACGAACTCACGCGTTGAGGTCAGCGGGCCTCCGGCTATTTTGGGGCCGGATGCGTCACATCATTACCCTCGTCGGCCTCGGCCTGTCCTGCGCGGCCAGTGCGCAGCGCTACTATTTCGAGAATGTAACGGTCGTAGATGGCCTGCAGGCCTCGAAGGTCTACGCCATTCTCCAGGACAGCACGGGTCTTATCTGGATCGGCACCGAGGCGGGATTGGCGAGCTACGACGGCACTTCGGTGTTCAACTTCGATGTGAACAGCGGCGTGGCGCCGGGCGGCGTGCGGTCCCTCTTCTTGGACCGCGACCGGCACCTGTGGTGCGGCCATCTCGGTGGCGGGGTGTCGATCAGCGAGGGCCGCAAGTTCAAGGCGCTCGAATTCGAAGGTGGACCGCTCACCTCCGACATCACTGCTGTTCAGCAGGACGCGGACGGCTCTATCTGGCTGGGAACCTTCGGGCAAGGCGCGTTGAGGATCGCTTCCGCTACAACCGACGGTCCTGTGGCCGCGGAGCGCTTCACCGACCCGACGGGTGCGGGTGAACGCATCACCGGCATCGTGAAATTGAAGAATGACGGGCTGGTGTACCTCGACGTGGGCAATGGGCTCCGCCAATGGAACGCCGACAAAAAACGGTTCGAGCCTTTCCATGTGAGCGCGCTCGCTGAATTGCCCAAGGTCAACTCATTCTTCGAGGATTCCAGCGGAGCACTTTGGGCCGGCACGGATGAGAATGGCGCTGTGCGTTTCGACCCCAAGACCGGGAAGAGCGCCGTCTACGACATCAACACGGGCCTTCCGGACAATACGGTGAACTGCTTCGGGGAGGATGGGACGGGCCACGTATGGATCAGTGTCTGGGGCAAGGGGCTCGTGGAGGTCGCGAACAGCGGATCCCGGCTGTTCAGTACCTCAACCGGGCTGCACAGCGACAAGGTGCGGGCCATGATGAGGGACCGCGAGGGCAACCTGTTGATCGCCACGCATGACGAGGGGCTGGATATCTACAAAGGCGACGGTTTCCGATCGTTCTCCGACATCGACGGGCTGGTGGAGCGGCACGTGTGGGCCGTGGTGGAGGACCATGACCACAACATCTGGTTCGGCACCAGCGAGGGGATCACCATACTGGACCCCAGCGCGAGCGGATCCCTGAGCAGCCGCGATCTGACCTATGCGAATGGGGACATCCCGTACTACGACGTTCGCGCCCTCACGGTGGATGCGGCCGGCCATGTGTGGATCGGTACGGGGAGCAGCGGGGATGCGACGGCCGGTGGTCTCGGCGAGTGGGCTTCGGGGAGGAAGATCGATCACGCCGACCTCTCACCGTTGCTGGGAAAGAACCAGGTGACCGCACTGGCACCGGCACCCCAAGGTGGCGTGTACGTGGGCACCTTCGGAAGCCTGCTCTATCTGGTCCCGGGGAACGTTCCGAAGGCGATCAACACCGAGGATGGCCTTGCCGGCAGCGATGTCACCGCCTTGTTCAACGATTCGAAGGGGAACACATGGGTGGGAACAGCGAGCAGTGGAGCGAGCATGATCAAGGCCGGCACGCCGACCAAGGCGCAGCGTATCGATATCGGACAGGTCATCACACCCACGAGCTTCACGGAGGATGCTACCGGACGCATCTGGGTGGGCACACAGAGCCGCGGCGTGTTCGTGCTCGAGAACGGCAAGGTGGTGGCCAACTACGATGAACGCGCCGGGCTGCTGAGCAGCAGCGTGCGCTCGTTGACCACCGATGCCAACGGGCACGTCTGGATCGGTACGAACAAGGGATTGAACGAGCGCAAGAAGGACAGCGACGTCTTCCTGGCGTTCACCGAACGGTCGGGGTTCACCGGTATCGAGGCCAATCCCGGCGCCGTATGCCGCACGCATGATGGCGACTTCTGGTTCGGCACCACCAACGGTGCGAACCTCGTGGTGGTCGACCATGGCCAGGAGCACGTGGAAGCCCCTTTGATCGCAGTGCGCGTCCTGAAAGTGAACCTGGTGGAACGCGACGCGATAGATGGCGTGGACCTGTCGCACTCGGAAAGCGATGTGCATATCGAATACGGCTGTGTGAGCCTGAGCGACCAGGGTGCTGTCCGCTACCAGTACATGCTCGAAGGCCTGCAGAAGGAATGGCAGCCGGTCACCGCTGCGACCGATGCCCACTACCCGACCCTTCCGCCCGGTGGTTATGTCTTCAAGGTCCGGGCGCGCAACCGTTCCGGCCTGTGGAGCGATCCGCCCGTGCTGTACCACTTCACCGTACTGCCGCCTTGGTACCGGTCGTGGTGGTTCTATTCCGCCCTCGTCCTCGTCAGCGCCATCGTGCTCTTCAGCTACATCAAGGTCCGCGAGCGTCAGCTGAAGGCGCGGAACCAGGAACTGGAGCAGAAAGTGGAGGAACGCACCGCGGAAGTCGTGGCGCAGAGCAAGGAGATCGAAGGCCAGAAGGGGCGTATTGAAGGTCTTCTGCTGAACATCCTGCCGAAATCGATCAGCGATGAACTGAACGAGAAGGGGAAGGCCACCGCCCGCATGCACCCGGAGGTCACCGTGATGTTCACCGATATGAAGGGGTTTACACGGGTGGCCGAGAAGATGACCCCGGAAGAACTGGTGCGCGAACTGGACGAGTGCTTCATCCAGATCGATCGGATCATCGGTCGCTACGGCATCGAGAAGATCAAGACCATCGGCGACAGCTACATGTGTGCCAGCGGGATCCCGCAGAGCGACCCGTGGCACGCGCACAAGATGCTCTTGGCCGCGCTGGAGGTGCGCGAGATGATGGCCCGTTGGTGCAGGCAACGGGAGGCGCTGGGAAAGGAGCCGTGGGTACTGCGCATCGGCATCCACACGGGGCCCGTGGTGGCCGGGGTGGTGGGCCAGCGCAAATTCGCCTACGATATCTGGGGCGATACGGTGAACACGGCCAGCCGTATGGAGAGCAGCGGGGCCACCGGCGAGGTGAACGTCAGCGGGGCCACGTTCGCGCTCATCAAGGACGATTTCCAATGCGAGCACCGCGGCAAGGTGGAGGCCAAGAACAAGGGCCTCATCGATATGTACTTCGTGCGGCGCCTGGACCCCGAACTGAGCGCTGACGCCAACGGCGTGTGGGCGACCGCCAGCTACCTGCGCTCGCTGGGGCTCACCCAGCTGATCGAGGAGTTGGCGTGATCGGGTTCAATCGCTTCCCTTTACTTCAGGGCACGAAGCAGATCCGCATCGAGGTGAGTGGAACGCCATCATTCTGAAGTACGGCCACATAGACACCCGCTTGGAGTGCTTTGGGATGGAACTCTATATGGCCTGTGGCTGATGGAAGCCCTTGCAAATGAACTTCTCGACCCAGCGCATCGAAGATCATAAGCGAGGCGTTCATTGCACCGAGCGGCATACTGTACTCGATCCGTGCGGCGCGATCGAATGGGTTGGGAAATGAACGGAGCAGGGCGTTGTTGCTCACAGGTTCATCCAACCCGACATCGAGACCCCAAAGCCGACTGATCAGGCGTTGCTCCGGATCATTGCAAGCCGCATCGATGAAACCCCTGTATTGGCCGAAGAGATAGAGTTGTCCATTCTCCATCGGTAAAAAGCCGGATACTGAACTCGATTGATAGAAGCTGCCTTGCGGGTCAGGCACGAAAGGTTGGCATCCCGGACCTCCAAGAGGGTCGTCGAGCAGATTGCCAGCGGTGTCGATAAGCGCGATGCCTCCGCGCGGTTCGCCATCGATCGTGCCAAAGGGACCTCCGATAAGGAGGCGTGTGGCGTCCAGGCTCATGATCCGTTTCCAAGGGGACCGCCCGCCATTGTTGTAGTTGGTGGATTGCAGGTGATTGTTGAATGTCGGGTCCAGGTCACCATTCGGCAGCATACGGATCAAGCGAAATGTGTCCGGATCACCGTCGAAGCGGAACACACCGGCTGCGATGATCTTCCCGTCCTCTTGTTCCAGGATATCCCTGGCAATCCCCCAGTAGTAAGTGCTGTCCCACAGGGCTTCAGGATGGAATGTGGTGTCCAGGTTCCCGCTGGCGTCGATCTTGATCATCCGACCTGGTACCGGGACATCATCGTAGGCCAGGAATGCGCCGGACAAGATGAACTTGCCGTCATGAAGCGGAAAAATGTAGCTGATGTTGCCTTGACCGCTTCCCCAGTTGATCTGATGCGGTGGCTTGGACGGCAGGTAGTGGCCGTTGGTGTCGATCCAAGCCAGGTCATAATACCCGAACAAGTTGTTGATCGTGTCCTGTATGGTATGCGACCCCGCCAGCATGATCGTACTGTCCGTCATGAAGCGGAAGTCGAATGGATAAGAGGACAGCATGGCATCAGGATCGGCACCTTCCAACTGGAAGCTACCATCCTCAGTTCCATCCAGGAAATACCTGCGGGGCTTGGGTCCTATATACAGTCTGTGGTTCCACTTGGTGATCCTGCCACCAGAACCGTATCCGGGGGTGAACGTCGTATCGCGCGTACCGTCCGAGTTCAGCACGGCGAGGTTGTAGTTGTAGAGGATCGGCTGAGGGCCTGGGTCCCAACTATCGAAAAAACTGAAGCTCCCAGAGATGAGCAAATTGCCATTGCCCATAGGCCAAGCATCGCTGATCCACGCATCGGGCTGCGCGTTGGGAACGAATCCGGGGACGTCCGCTGTGTAGATGGACGTGCGGAAGGTGGTGTCCAACGTCAAGGGCACTTGTGCGAACGCTCCGGACAGCCCTGAGGCCAACAGCACGAGGGTCAAGCGTGGCGTTCGTTCCATGCAGAACAAAGTTGATGAAAGATCTCGGGAGCGCGAAGGTCAAGCTTGGTCACTCAGTCGTAGCACGAAAAGTGGTACGTCGGCCAAGCCCTCAGGATTTCACCGCCTCAGCCTTCTTCTCCTTCGCGATCGGCTTCCTGAACACGATCTTACCGTCGAACACGTCGATCACCTGCTTCGCGCCGGTCTCGACTTTCCCGGCGATGATCGGCGGCTTGCACGCGGTTGAGGTTAGCCAGTCGAATAACCGATGTCTTCTACATTCGTTCCTGCCGACCCATCAGCCATGAAGCGATTTCCGAGCCTTTTGATCGTACTCCTTCTCCTCATCAACAGCATGAGGTCCCAGGTCATCACGATCACCTTCGAAGGCACGGTGAACGGAGTTCCAACCCCCTTGGACAGCATCCTAGTGATGAACCTGACACAGGGAGGAGATACCACGATCTACTTCCCCAACAATGTGCTGGTTCTTGGCTCCACGGGGATCAGTGAGACAGGGTCCCCAGGTTTTGTGATGCAGGGCCTGCCCAATCCATTTGCTGGCAGTACGGAGGTGGTGATGCATTCCTTTGGCGGTGCTGCGCTGCTCGCCTTGCACGATGTTGCCGGGCGCGAACTGGTGTCGCATGCTGCGAACCTGGCGGCTGGTGCACATCGTTTCCGGGTGAACTGCGAACGTCCGGGGGTACACCTGCTCACGGTGGTGCAGGGTGGCGTGCGGAACTCACTGCGCTTGATGGCCACGGAGGGCGCTGGAATGATGGGGCTGTCGAATGTGGGTTGTCCGGTTCAGGAAGCACCCAAGTCCGACCGCTCCTTGTTCACATGGACACCGGGCGATGAATTGCGCTACATCGGCTACGCGACAGATGCCGGTGTCGTGCAAAGCGCGGCGATCGATGAGGTGCCCGTGGCCACGGCCACACTCACGTTCGAGCTTTTCGCTGGCCCGGTCTGTCCTGAATCGCCTACAGTGACGGATATCGATGGGAATGTCTACCGCACAGTGCAGATCGGTGGGCAGTGCTGGATGGCGGAGAATCTGAAGACCACGCGGAACAATGATGGAAGCGATATCCCAAACGTGACGGACAGCGTTGCTTGGACGCAACTGAACAGCAGCGCTTGGTGCAACTACGAGAACAGCAGCAGCTACGACGCCATCTACGGCAAGCTCTACAACTGGTACGCCGCCGCCAGCCCCAACATCTGCCCCCAAGGCTGGCATATGCCCACCGATGCCGATTGGCAGCAACTGGAGGCTGCATTGGGTATGCCTGCCAATGAGTTGGGCCTAACTGGATACCGAGGTGACGACCAGAACGTAGGAGGCAAGATGAAGACCACCACCTTGTGGAATGCACCCAACACCGGGGCCAACAACCAGAGCGGTTTCACAGGCCGTCCAGGCGGCTCACGCCAATACAACAATGGTTTCTTCAACTACCTTGGTAGCTTCGGATTCTGGTGGAGTGCCTCAGGGGCTGGTGCGGACTTCGGTTGGTCCCGCGGCCTGAACACTGACGAAGCCCGCGTCAGCAGGTTCTACAACTTCAAGAGGAATGGTTTCTGTCTGCGCTGCGTGATGGATTGATGAGTGGCGCTGTTGGGCAGCCGGGTGTGACGATGCGTTGGGAATGGAAGCACGGTCTGTATTTGATCCAAGTATGAAATGAAAGAGGCCCCGAACGGGGCCTCTTTCATCAGGTCGTAAGTCGCCGTTCACACGCCGGCTTTCTCCTTCTTCTCCTTCCCGCTCCCGTTCTTCTCCTTCTCGTCGATCGGCTTGCGGAACACGATCTTCCCATCGAACACGTCGATCACCTGCTTCGCGCCGGTCTCGACTTTCCCGGCGATGATCTGGCGGCTCAATTCGTTCATGAGCTCCTTCTGGATCATGCGCTTGATAGGCCGCGCCCCGAACTGCGGGTCGTAGCCCTGCTCGGCGATGTGGTCCACCAGTTCCTGTGAAGGCGTGAGGTGTATGTCCTTCTCCGCGAGCTTGCGCATGAGGCCATCGAGCTGGAGCCCGACGATCTCCCGCACATTGGCGCGCGTCAATGGCTCGAACATGATGATCTCATCCACGCGGTTCAGGAACTCGGGCCGCACCGTGGAACGCAGCAGGTTCATCACCTCCACCTTGGTGCTTTCGATCACTTCTTCCCGGTTCTTCTGGTCGATCTTCTCGAAGCGCTCCATGATGATCTGCGAGCCGATGTTGCTCGTCATGATGATGATGGTGTTCTTGAAGTTCACCGTGCGGCCCTTGTTGTCGGTGAGGCGGCCGTCATCGAGCACCTGCAGCAGGATGTTCCAGACGTCAGGGTGCGCCTTCTCGATCTCGTCGAGCAGCACCACGCTGTAAGGCTTGCGGCGCACGGCCTCCGTGAGCTGCCCGCTCTCATCGTATCCAACGTAGCCGGGAGGCGCGCCGACCAGTCGCGACACGCTGTGGCGCTCCTGGTACTCGCTCATGTCGATCCGTGTCATCGCGTGCTCATCGTTGAAGAGCAGCTCGCTGAGCGCCTTGGCCAATTCGGTCTTGCCCACGCCGGTGGTGCCCAGGAAGATGAACGATCCGATGGGCCGTTTCTCATCACCCATGCCCGCGCGGCTGCGGCGGACGGCGTCCGCAACGGCGCGCACGGCCTCTTCCTGGCCGACCACGCGTTTGTGGAGCTCGTCCTCCAGCTTCAGCAATTTGGTGCGCTCGGCTTCCAGCATGCGCGTAACGGGGATGCCCGTCCAGCGGCTCACCACGGCGGCGATCTCCTCCACATCCACTTCCTCCTTGATCATCTTGCTGCTCACCTGCATCTCGGCGAGGTCCGCTTTGGCTTTTGCCAGGGCGTCTTCGGTCTCCTTCATGCGGGCGTAACGGATCTCGGCCACCTTGGCGAAGTCGCCCTCGCGCTCGGCCTGTGCGGCGTCGAACTTCAACCGTTCGATCTGCTCCTTGGCGTCGTTGATCTTCTCCACCAACCCACGCTCTTCGGTCCAACGGGCTTTCAACGCGTCCCGTTTGCCGCCCAGCTCCGCCAGTTCCTTGTTGATGTCCGTGAGCTGCGAATCGTCCTTCTCGCGCTTGATGGCCTCGCGCTCGATCTCCAATTGCATAACGCGGCGGTCCACTTCATCCAGCTCTTCCGGTTTGGAGTTGATCTCCATGCGCAATTTGCTCGCGGCCTCATCGATCAGGTCGATGGCCTTGTCCGGCAGGAAGCGGTTGCTGATGTAGCGCGTGCTCAATTCCACGGCCGCGATGATGGCCGCATCCTTGATCAGCACCTTGTGGTGGTTCTCGTACTTCTCCTTCAGTCCGCGAAGGATGCTGATCGCGTCCGCTTGGGAAGGTTCGTCCACCATCACCTGCTGGAAGCGACGCTCGAGCGCCTTGTCCTTCTCGAAGTACTTCTGGTATTCGTTCAACGTGGTGGCACCGATGGCGCGCAGTTCCCCGCGGGCCAGTGCGGGCTTCAGGATGTTCGCCGCGTCCATGGCGCCTTCACCACCGCCAGCGCCGACCAGCGTGTGGATCTCGTCGATGAAGAGCACCACATTGCCTTCCGCCGCGATCACCTCTTTCACCACCGCCTTCAAGCGCTCCTCGAACTCGCCCTTGTACTTCGCCCCGGCTACGAGCGCGCCCATGTCCAGACTGAACACTTGCTTGCTGCGCAGATCGTCGGGCACGTCGCCGGTCTCGATGCGCTGGGCGATGCCTTCAGCGATGGCGGTCTTGCCCACGCCGGGTTCACCGATCAGGATCGGGTTGTTCTTCGTGCGGCGGCTGAGGATCTGCAGCACGCGGCGGATCTCCTCGTCGCGCCCGATCACGGGGTCGAGCTTGTTCTCCTTGGCGAGCTGGTTGAGGTTCTTGGCGTACTTGTTCAACGCGTTGTAGGTCTCCTCCTGGCTTTGGCTGGTCACCTTCGCGCCCTTCCGCAACTCCTTGATGGCAGCGATCAGGTCCTTCTTCGTCGCACCGCTGTCCTTCAACAACTGCGACGTACCATCATTCGTGTCGATGAGGCCCAGGAGCAGATGTTCCACACTGGCGAAATCGTCCCCGAATTCCTTCGTGCTCGACAACGCCTTGGTCAGCGCTTCCGCAGCTTGGCGGGAGAGCGTGCCGTTCTGTCCGCCCTGCACTTTGGGATAACCACCCACGATGCGGTCGAGCGCGGCCGTAAGCGTGCCGAGGTTCACGTTCAGCTTCTTCAAGAGGAAGGGCGAAACGTCAGCGTCCTCGATGAGCAGGCCCTTCAACAGGTGACCGGTCTCGATCGACTGCTGCCCGTTGCCGGTGGCCAGGGTTTGCGCCTGGGTGATCGCCGCTTGGGCGCGTACGGTGAATTTGTTCAAGTCCATGTGGATGCGATTGGCCGCATGTGCTCAAAGGTCGCTCCACAGCGATGCTGGCCGACAGGAACGGAAGAACTGTCACCCCCGCGCGCTCGCGGATGACGGATCAGCAGAAGCGGGACGTCTCGAAGGTCACAGCATCCTGTTATCGCAAGGGCGAACTACTGCCTGCTTCACATGCTTCACGTCCCCGGGCTCGACCACGCGCCCACACCACTCGACCTGGACCGGACCGGCATCCACTCCGTTCACGGCCCGTTGATCGCGGTGGTGCGGGCGCGAGGAGCTATTCGCAGGGCTCTGTGTCCACTTGGATGCGGATGTGATGCCAAGGACCGCAATCGTCGAAGTTCATCGTCAGTTCGGATGTCACCGTGATCGTATCCAGGATGAGCCCCTCATGGATGGTATTGCCTTGCCCTTGATAGATGACCCATTCCTCCAAGTGGCAATCGCCTTGGATGTTCACAGGGTAAAAAGCGACCGTGTCGCACTCACATATCGTCAAGTGCAGATCCGGCTCACCGGGTAGGGGGGGGGGCCATTGGAGGATACTGTCCACGTTCAGTTGGACGACCGTCTTCGTGCAGATGTGCGGAGGCTCGGCCGTGCTCACCACGGTGAGTTCATCCTTCTTGCACGCTGATGTGAACAGCAGCGATGTGCAAACGACGGCGAGCAACGAACTGGATATCCGGGACATCGGTCAATGGAATTGGAAGCTCAAGCCGGTGATCAGGCTGAACGAGTGGATACGCGGATTGAAGGGGAGCTGATCGAACGAAGGGTGTTTCACCGCAGGCGAAAGGGCGATCTGGTAGGAAGGCTCCACGAACAGGCCAAGACGATGGTTCAGTGGGATCTGTACGCCGGCACCGAGGTCGATCGCGGTGCCCATGGAGCCACCGGCCAGCGCCAGCGTGCTCAGCTGTTTCAGGCCCTCGTCGTGCATCACCACCCGGTTCCGATCATCCGGTCGGTTGAACAGGAATGTGAGGCCGGCGCGCGCATAGAGATCCATGTTTCGCAACGGCCGGGTGAATTTCAAAGCCACAGGTACCTCGATATAATGACCGCTGAGCTGGTACTCGGTGGTCAGGGTCGGAGAGGACCGGATCCATCCTTGGAGGTTGCCCTTGCTGGTCAAACTGATACCGGTGAAGAACGCCAATTGACGGTCCAGGGTGTATTGTACCCGAAGGCCGAAACCGTTGGGGAATGAGCCATTGCTTGCAAGTCCGTCAGGTACCCCGGTACCGAGATCAGGATCGGCGATCACCGACTTGCCTGCGGATATCCAAGGGGCGATCGACCATCGCGAGTACGTGGCGTAGTCCGCCTCGACCGGGGGGATCGGTGTGCTGGTCGGTTGATAGGCCAATTCAGATGAGGCAGGCAGCAAGAGCGGGAGCGGGAAGACCTGATAGGGACGCGGTTCTGGGAAGGATCCCGCAACGACCATCATTTGACCTTCTGCCATTCCGATCGCGGCAGGTCCGGCTGGGTCTCTGGTGAGTGGCGCCGCGCCTTCGACGCTCGATGCGGTCGCCAGGGCTTCACCGCTCTGCACGGCGCCTTGTGTTGTAATGGCCTCTTGGATCCGGTCGCGGGTTGTGCCGTCTTCACCACGATCAGAACGCTCGTTCATCCCGTTGGAGGGAATTGCGGCGGACCGGTTGTTCACCGGTTGTGCGCGCACTTCTTCACTGGCCGACGGGGAAGGCATGGATGCCTCTGCACCCTGCATCCCCGCTGGACCGGGCTCGCCGCTCGCCGCATGGGGGGGAAGTTCCTCATCCGTCTCCAACATCGGCAGCGAGGGCAACAACGGCGCGGATACCGGCATCGCAGCGCGTTCAGCGTACTGAGCGCCGTTGGGTGACGAGGACAGATACCAGCCAACGAGCACCGCCATCCCGCCACCGATGATCCTGATCCATCGCGCGGTCCCGGAGAGGCTGCGCCCTTTGCCCGCCAATACGGCGTTCGTCTTCGCCGAGCGCGCCATGGCCGCCCAGTCCTGCGAAGGGGCCGGGGGCGGCTCCACGGAGGACAAGCCCTCGCGGAAGATCCCGTCCAGGTGTTCGTCTTTCTTCATCGGGTGGTGGTTTGGCCGCGGAGGTGCATACCACGGGATATGAGCTGTTCCATGAGCTTGGCCCGTGCACGGGAGAGGTTCGATTTCGATGCGCCTATGCTGATCCCCAGTTCGCTGGCGATCTCTTCATGCGTCCACTCTTCCATAACGCGCAGGTTGAAGACCATGCGATAGGCCGGCGGCAACGCACGTACCAGTTCCAGCAGTTCGTCCGCTCCCAGCCTTGCCATCGCCTGCTCGCCGTTCGGATCGATCGTGGCCGGCGCGTTCGGAGCGAGGTCCTCGATGCGCAAGGTGGAGCGCTGTTCGGCGTTCGCGTGGTAGTGGTTGATGGCCGTGTTGAGCGTCACGCGTTTCAACCAGCCGATGAACGACCCCTTGCCCGTGAAGCTGTGGAGCCGGCTGAAGGCGCGCGAAAAGCTGTCCTGCAGGATGTCCTTGGCCTCTTCCAGGTCGCGACCGTAACGCATGCAGATGGGCATCACCTGGCGGTAGTGCCGGTGGTACAGTTCGGTACACGCTGCGGCCTCACCGGCGAGGCACCGCTCGATCAGGCCCAGATCCGCCGCCTGCGCTTGGTCCAGCGGAAGCTCCGCACGATCGCTCAGGCCTTCCAAGGCCCCTTCAGGAAGGATGATATGTCCTGGTGCGGATGCCAAGCGATGGTCGTCGTTTTGCCCGATGCGCCTCAGCGCTGCTCAATCCACAAGGTGGATCCGGATGTTCTTGCGGTCCGCCTTGTGCAACAGTTGTTCGATGATCGGCGTGGCGTAAAGATCGGGCCTTGACCGCACCCACTCCGCGAATTCCGCGCGGCTCCAGGTCTCCGGTACAGGCATGCCATAGCTGGGGCGCTCCGGTGTGCCGTTGCATTCCATGGAGAACACGCTGAAGCCCTCGTTGCTCACATGCAGGGCGAGTTCCGATACGTACACCTTCCCGTTCGCATGCACGCATACATGCATGGCGTGGCGCGGTTCAGCGAAACGGCTCTCTACGAACGCGCGCTCAATGGACTCGATGAGCACGGGGCGCAGGATGCGCATGGGAGCGGTGGGTTCCATGGAATAGGAGGAACGCGAACGGGCTGAGGGCTGGCTGAGCATATGTCGGATCGGTTTCCAGGTTTCTTGAACCAAGGACAAGAGGTGCGGCGGAGAGGTTGCGTCGGGGTTGCCCTGCGAGGAGGTATTCGCCCGGGCCCGGGCGCTAAGCCGGGACAGCAGGGCCGCGATGGCACTGGAGGCCGGGATCCGCCGGTGGTTCATGGTGCGATACGTCCTTCACCCCAAAGGGACATCCGCGGACCCCCATCGGATCGACCCGATCCTCCCGCATCGGGCAGTGATCCGGACGAAGCGGTATGGGACGGCCGACGATGCGACCGGATCGTTCAGTGACCCGCGTCTTCAACGCCCATCCCCGACGGCGATCATCATTCCGGTCGATGTCTTGGGGTGGATCGTGTACCCGGCTACTTTGGGACCATGCGCTGTGTATGGCTCATCGCCCTGCTGCTGCCCGTGCTTTGCGCGGCGCAACCCGGGCCGTGGTGGGCCTACGGTTTCGGCGGCCCCGCGGATGACCGCTTCACCGCCATCGCGCGCGGTCCGGGTGATACGCTCTACGCGTGCGGCACCTTCAGCGGGGCGATGCACAGCTTCAACGGAACATTCATCTCCACCGGTGTGACCGATGTGTTCGTGGTCAAGATGGATACCTCCGGTTCCGTCTACTGGACGAGCATCGCGGGTGGTCCGGGTGTGGACCGCGCTACCGACATCACCGTGGACGGGAACGGCGACATCATCGTGGTCGGGCAGTTCAGCGGCACGTTCACGGCGGGAGGTGTCGCATTGACAAGCGCCGGACCTTCCCAGGACATCTTCGTGACCAAGTGGAACGCTGACGGGCAGGTGCTCTGGGCGCGGGCCGCAGGAAGTGACGGCAACACGGATATCGCTGAGCGCGTCGCCGCGGATGCTTCAGGTAATGTGTATGTGGCCGGTGAGTTCAGCGGTACGGCATCCTTCGGCGGGCTTGTGACGACCAGCACCATCGATCCGCTCACGAACGCGCCGAGCGATGACGTGTTCCTGGTAAAATACTCAGTGACGGGTGATGCGCTCTGGGTGAAGAAGGGAGCGGCCATCCATCAGGACCGGGCTTTGGGCCTCGCGGTGGACGACGGCGGGAACGCCTGGCTTTGCGGACAGTTCAGCGATGCCGTCACCTTCGACCAGGCGCATGCGAACGAGATGAACAACGCGGCTTTCATCGCGGCCTTCACCCCGAACGGAAGCGAGCAGTGGTTCAGGCGCATCGGTGGTGGTGGCAGCGTGCTCGCCGGCGGCCTGTGCGAGGTGGAGGGCGTGCCGTGGCTGTGCGGTTCGCAAACGGGGAACAACATCATCTTCGGGAACACGGCCACGGTGCTCGCTTCGGCCTATCCCTACAGCGCGTTCGCCGTCTCGTTCAATGCGCAGGGTGAGCCTTCCGCCCAGAGAACCCTGGGCAGCGAGCATCCCATCGAGGCACGGGGTATCGATGTGGGCGCCGACGAGGTGATGTTGGGCGGCAACTTCGAATGCCAGGCGCTGGAGCTTTCGGAGGTGTCCGGCGGTGATGGCCTGATGCTCTCCTGGGGCGGAGAGAACGGATGGGTGTGCGTGCTCGACCGTTCCGACGACCTGGCCATCGTGTACGCGCAGGCGCTCACGGACCATGAGGCCATGGACCTGCATGATGTCCTTCTGGGACCGGATCGGACGATGTTCGCCGCCGGCGAATTCGCGGATGAATTGTACATCCCCTGCATCGAATCCAAACTGCGCGCGATGCCCGGTGATTCGCTGCTGGTGATCGGCCCCGGCGGAACCGACGAGGCCTGCGGCGATACGACGTACTACGACGTGGCCCGATTGCGCTCCATCGGTGTCCTGGACGGGTTCGTGATGAAGGGCTTCATCCGCGACCGCCGACCCATGGACATCTTCCCGCGACCGTCATGCGAATTCGGGATGCATCCGTTGTTCGACGTGATGCCGGCATCCGATCCTGATTGTACGGTACCCGGCGTCGAGGCTTCCTTCTGCGGCTCCGGCGCGCTCTCGGCCACGTTCGACTATGCCTATGGCCCCATCCCCGTGTTCAGCTGGAGCACCGGGGCCACGGCGGGCAGCATCCCGGTCTCCGTTCAAGGGGATTACTCCGTCGTGGCCGAGGC
>JAGODO010000046.1 GCA_017998165.1 Flavobacteriales bacterium
TGAGGGTTCTTCGCCCACATCGAAGATGAACTTGTAACCCGGTTTGCCCAGAAAGCCCTTCGTCTCTTCCCCCTTGCCGGCACGCTGGGTCAACCGTGGCGCGCCCAGACCTTGTGCCTGGAGATAGGCCTTCACGGCCCCTTGACGCGTTGATTCGAGCTCAGTGCAACGGGTCTTTACCGTTTCCGCCCCGATGATGGTCACGCACCGTTGGCGCTCCCCCTGTCCGGCCGTTCCCGGCGACTTACCGTTGAGGAAGCCCACGAACAACGAGTCACGCGTGCTCAGCGCAAGGATGCGGGCGCTGTCTTCCGCCGTGATCGTGCCGGGGAGTTGCAGGAATTCCTGCTTCACGACAAAGGCTGCCAATTCCTCCTCTTCCTCACGCGGATCCACCAACGGCACAAGCGCCACCGTCAGGTCAGGCTTGGCTTCAAGGCCCTTGGCCAATTGCTCCAAGGCTTTGCGTTGTGGCTTCCCAAGGCTTGTTTGGAGCGGCTCGAAGCGGACGCTTTCGAGGTCCGCGTCATCACCACCGCCCAATGCACGACCGATGAGACGGCCCGGTGCGGTCGCTGCTTTCACCAGCAGGTTCTTCAACACCTGCCACACGATGGGCCAGGGTTTGAAGGTGGGGTCGTTGATGTCGCCCTCGACGGGCACGTCCAGGTCGATGTTGCCCTTCACATCCTTCAGCAGGCCCACGGCGAGTCGCATCGGCAGAACGAAGATCTCCGGGTCATGCGCGTCCACCTTCTTGCCCACCTTCATCTGCTGGGCCTGGATGTGGTTCTCACTGTTGATCTTGCCTTCGGCGATGCGCGTGTGGCCCCCGTACGACATCGTGCCCTGCTCGAATGGATGCGCGACGTACCAACGGCCGTAGGCGTCCAGGTCCGCGAGCGCAAGGTCTTCCACCTTCATCGTGGCATCCACGTTCTTGAAGTTCTTCGGGTCGAACTTGAAGGCGCTGGTGAGCTTGCCCTTGCCGTTCAGCGTGGCGGACGCGTCGAAGTCCACGCTTCCGCCATCACTGTTCATCCGGGTGCTGCGAACTGCGAGTTCACTGAGTGCGTATCGGAATGGCCGCTCTGGCGTGAAGTCCTCGAAAACGAGTTCGCCGTTGGTGAAGGCCAGACTGTCCGCGTTGTACTCGTTCGCCACAAGGTCTTGACCGAGCATCCGGATGTAGTCGGCGAGCATGACGAAGACGTTGTCATCGCTGGCGGCGAGCGCGACGGTAGTATCGCTTGCGGTGGCCGAGCTATCGAGCTTCAGCACTTTGCCCCAGGTCTGGCCGCCATCGGCCCACATTTGGAAGCGCGTGTGGAAGCCGTCCACAACGATGCTCTTGAGGTCGAAGTTGTCGCTCTTCGCATCGAGGGTATCCAACCGCACGCGCGCGGACTTCAGGCCGATGAGCGGTTCGCCCTTGCCATCGGTGATGTCCAGCCCGTTCATGCCGAGTTCAGCGCTCACGGCGAGTTCATTGTCCGCAGCCCAGCTATCACGCAGGTGCAGGTCGAGGTCCACATCGCCCTTCAGTGCTGTCGTGT
This sequence comes from Flavobacteriales bacterium, assembly GCA_017998165.1. Taxonomy (GTDB): domain Bacteria; phylum Bacteroidota; class Bacteroidia; order Flavobacteriales_F; family PHOS-HE28; genus PHOS-HE28. The sequence goes on from JAGODO010000046.1 coordinate 1,557, forward strand.
ACATGAAGTCTTGCAGGTAGGGCAATAGCTGCGGCAAAGCGAAGGCTCCAAGTTTGGCATCGATGGCGTAGAGAGACCGATCGGTATCGATCATGAAGCCGCCCTTCAGGTCGCCACCCTTGGCCAGCGCGAGCGACAGGTCGAAGTCCATGCGCGCGCTTTCACTGGTGATGCGGTTGCACTTGGCATTAAGCCGCACCACCTCGGCTGGTTCCTTCAGCAGGTCCATCGCGTACACGATGTGGCCGTCAGTGAGCTGGATGTCCTCCATGCTGAACACGACCGGTTCCGCATCAGGCTCGGGCGTGGAGACGGTGTCGGTTCCACCAAGTTCCAACAGGTCGCTGAAGTTGAAGCGGTCGCCGTTCTGAACGATGTGGAAATACGGCTTCACGATGCGCAGGTCGTAAAAGCGCCATTGGTTGCTGCGGAAGGCCTTCCAGAGGTTGCTCTTCACCTCGATCTTCTCCCAGCTCACGAAGACCTCCTCGCTCTTCGGCTCCGTGCAGGTGACGCCCTTCACCGCGTAGGTGAAGGTGAAGGGGTTCAGCACAATGCGGTCGATGCGCACCTGGCGATCGATCCACTCCGCGCTGTGGTCCTCGATGTAGCGCTTCAGCAGGTATGGCAGGAAGAACGCGATCACCAGGAGCAGCGCGGCAAGCAGGCCGCCGAACACCAACAAGCGCCGTCGCCATCCGCGCTTGAGCGCTCCCGTTCTTTCCTCCGCCATGTCCGCAAAGTTGCTGGCGGCCGGCCCGAAAACAAGGAGCGGCCCCTCTTCCGAAGGGCCGCTCCTGTTTTATGTGGATGTGCTCAGGCCGCAGCACGCAATTGTTCGGATCCGGCCGTTTCAATGCGCGCTTCAGGTTTCGCGCCCACCAGGCGGAAGTCGTTGAGCACGATCTCGGTCACGTAGCGCTTGAGTCCATCCTTCGCCTGATAGGAGCGGTGTACGAGGCGGCCCTCCAGGGCGATGCCGGTGCCCTTGCGGACCAGGCGCTGCAGCGCATCGGCGGTCTGTCCCCAAGCCACCACAGTGTGCCATTGCGTATCCGTCACCTTCTCCCCTTCGCCATTGGTGTAGGTCTCGTGGGTGGCCACGGAAATGCGGGCCACTTTACGGCCCTTGGCCAGTTCGCGCACTTCAGGGTCGAAGCCGCAGTTGCCGATGAGCCGCACGGTGTTGCTGATCTTGTTCATGGTCGTGTGTGTTTGGGTGTGTGTTGGCTTGTTTGGAACCGGCATTGGTGTCGAATTCCGTCGGCAAACATTCATCCCTCATTATCAGGGAGTTGGTTGACTTTCCAGTTGTAAGCGTCTATAGGCGTTTGTCAACGGATGACAGGCTTGCTCATTCACTTGTAACTCCAGCAATGACGCTACCTTGAGGCCGGGCAGCGGGTCAGGCAGCGCGTAGGTGGTGAGCCAACGTCTTGCCGCCGGAAAGGCCCTTAAAAACGAGTTGCGTGAGCTGACCGAACGCGAGCTGGTGGAAGGCTGCCAGCGTGAGGACCGACGTGCCCAGGAACTCCTGTACGGACGGTTCGCACGGCGCATGTACGCCGTGTGCTTACGCTATGCCCGCCACCAGCTGGAAGCTGACGACCTGTTGCAGGAAGGCTTCATCCGCGTGTTCGACAAGCTGCAGAGCTTCCGCATGGAAGGCTCGTTGGAAGGCTGGATCCGCCGCATCATGGTGCATACCTGCATCAACCATTACAGGAAGAAGGCCTTCCAGAACGAGAAGTTCGGCATGGAGCACGTGCCGGATTCCCCCGTGGAGCCGTTGGCCGTGGACCATCTGGGCGAAGCCGAACTGTTGACCCTGGTAAAGGAACTGCCCGATGGCTATCGGATGGTCTTCAACATGTTCGCCATCGAAGGGTATGACCATGCGGAGATCGCCGAGCTGATCGGTTGCGGCGAGAGCACCAGCCGCAGCCAGCTGGCCAAAGCGCGGCGCATGCTGCAGGACCGGATAACGAAACAAGCTACACCCGTACATGAACGGAAAGCATCCCATTGACGACCTCTTCGCGCGCGGCTTGCGCGATGCCGAGGCCACACCTCCGCCCGGGGTGTGGGAGGGCATCGTGCGCGAGCGCGGCAAGGCCCATCCGCCATCCGCTGACAGCGCAGCAACTACGCGCAACCGCAGCCGTTGGGGTCTGGCGGCCATCCTGCTGCTGTTGTTGAGCGCTGCTGGATACTGGATCGTCTCCCAACAGGACACGAACGGTGCGGATGGTCATGCCTCCGTGCAACCTTCGCCGGGCGGAGAAGGACCAGCCACGAGGTCCATGCCTCCGGTGACAGAAAGCGGATCGTCGACACCTGACCAGTCGGCTGTAGAAACACCTTCGAACACCTCAGCGACAACCGTTCAGGAACCGGAAGCCACATCCTCTTCGGCAGGACCGACCGCTGATCCCGTAGTGAAGCAGGCGGACGCATCCGACAGGTCGCCGACCCGAGTGGTCAAAGAGCGCGCTTCGGAAAAACCTGCCGGACAGCGGTCCTCTCGATCAAAACAGCCCGGTACGAAATCCCCCACATGGACCACGGCAGCCGGGAAGGACATGCGCGAAGCGGCAGTGACGGACGACGGCAGAACGAGCAACTCCCCTGCGAACGAGAATACCTCCCCTCCCTCGCTCAACGAAAAGACCAAGATCGATCCATCGTCAGAAACCTCTGCGGTGTCGAAAGACATGGGAGCTGATCCCGCCGATCCTGGAAGTTCGGCCTCCACGGCACAAGGGTCCTCCGGCACGGTCGGGCGCACCACGCCGGATGTCCACTTGTCGATGCTTACTGGCCTGGTCACGCCCTTCATGAACCACACCGCAGCGCAGCCCGGCCCTATTCTGCGCGGCGACTCCACACCGACCTACGTCCTGAAGAAAGGCAACTGGTGGTTCGGAGTGCAGGCGGGCGTCTCCACCTTGACCGGGGAATGGCGGGGTACGGGACCCGAGGTTTCGGAACTGAACAAGAGTGAGACTTGGCGCGCGGGGCAGAGCCTTGCGCTGGTCGTTGGTCGTGACTGGCTGAGCGGCTGGTCCTCCGGGATAAGCGCCGGCATCACGCGGCACCGTTCGCAGTTCCTTCATCACGAGTCGGAGCCCGGGCATGTGGAGACCGTCGTCGACACCACTTGGACCAGCGCGCCGATGGGTACGCAGACCAATTACACCTGGGACATCGTGGAAACAGTGGTCGAGGAACCGGGCGTGGAACGCGACTATAACGCGACCAATACCTACACGAGCCTGCGTATCGCCCCCGAGGTGGGATATCGTCTCTTGGGGCGCCATCGGTTCTCCCTGCATGCCCGGGGCGGCCTGGCCTTATCCATGGATCTCGGACGCAAGGGAAGCACCCTGGTATCGACAACGACGACCTCCGATTCCCTGGAGGTCGTGTCGGCCTCCATTACCCGGCTGGACCTGAGCGATGCTTCTTTGGATGATCGCTTCCCGATCTCCTTCTCGGTCTTCGCCTCGGCCGAATTGAGGTACCGGCTGTGCGAGCACTGGTCCCTCGGCGTGCTGCCCATGTTCACCTGGAACCTACCTCGTTCCGAGGAGAATACACCGCGGGCTTCATTCACCGAGGTGGGTGGGGCGCTTCGGTTGCGCTATGACCTGGGCCATAAAGAACGACGCGTGAAATGATCGAACGGGAATTGTCAACGATGCATGTCCGTGGGGGCCTGCTGACAGCGGCGCAGATCTGCGTGCTGTTGGTGGCCGCACAATGTCCGGGCCTGAAGCCGCGGTTCGAATGGGCGAGCAACGGTTCGTCCATGGTGTTCACGGACGTCACACCCGAGTGGCAGATCACCGAACGCCTCTGGGAGTTCGGCGACGGGGATACGGCCAGCGATGCCACGGTGACACACACCTACCTCTTCGCGGATGCGGATACGGTCCGGCTCACCGTCTTTTCGATGGGATGCCAGTATCAGGTCGAAGCGTTCGTATTCCACGGCGGGCAAAGCGACGCGTGCGATTCACAGGTCGTCTCGCAATTCACGACGGTACAGCCCTCCAACAACGCCATCACCGGAACGGACGCCAGCCAAGGCGACGGTTCGCCGCTGCTCTATTTCTGGAACTTCGGTGATGACAGCATCAGTATCGAGCCTTCGGCCACGCATTTCTATGCGCTGCCCGGTGCGTATGATGTGACCCACTCGATCACCACACTGGACAGCCAGACGGTCTGCTTCGCCGGCAGCGTACAGCGTGTGTTCGTGGACGGGAATACCAGCACCTGCGACTCGTCCGTGTTCTTCGACCTCTCCGGAGCGTTTTCCGGCAACACGATCACGCTCAATGCGAACACGATCGCATTGGACGAAGGATTCGTTTTCGCTTACTGGACCTGGGACTATGGTGATCAAAGCGCGGACATCTCCGTCGCGCCCGGCATCGAGCATGTATACACCTATCCCGGAGAGTATCAGGTGTGTGCTACCGTTCATGTGGCCGATACCGCCAACAACGATAGCTGTTGGGCCCGCGCGTGCTCAACCCTGGTAACGGCAACCGTCGGTATCCTCGAAGAAGAGGTGACGACCTTGTTGCGAGCGCGACCGGTCCCTTGCGACGAGGAGTTGTGGATCGAAGGCCCGATCCTCCGGTCCGGAACCCGCGTGTGCCTCGTTGATGCCTTAGGGCGGGAAGTGCTGACGCGCACCGTACAGACCGTCGGCGCCGTGCGCCTTGAAACGCGCGCACTCCCTTCCGGCTGCTACACGGCCGTCATCACGCACGACGGCCGGACGAATTCGCTGCGGCTGTTGAAGCAGTAGGCAACGAAAACCCGCTTCCACCCCGTCCTCAACCCGCACGGCCCGCTCCTGCCGCGACCCGCTCCAACCCACGATCCATCCGCTCATGAAACATCTTCTCACCGGCCTTGCCGCCCTGACCTTGGGCAGTTCCTGCTTCGCCCAATTGGATTGCTGGCAGATCATCCAGACCTCCTTCACATACACCGCTCAAGGAAATGTCGTCGTGCTGACGAACACCTCTGAGTCGATGTTCCCACAGGCCACGACGTACCAGTGGGTCTACGGCGATGGCGAAGTGGGCCCGGGAAGCGCGGTGACGCACGTGTACGACGCGCCCGGCACGTATCTCCTCTGCCTGTACGCCGTAGTGGAGAACTGTGTGGACACGGCCTGCCAGGAGATCGTGGTCGGTGGCGGGAACCCTTGCTCCGGTCTACAGGCCGGCTTTTCCGCTTCGGTGTCGGGCAATGCCGCACAGTTCTCCAACGGTACCACCGGAACGGGCTTCCAGACCAACTGGTACTGGGACTTCGGTGATGGCGGTGCCAGCGACAATGCGCAGCCGCAGCATTCTTACAACGAACCAGGCACGTATCTGGTGTGCCTCACCGCAATGAGTGTTTATGAGCAGAACGGTGGAGGCCTGCTCACGTGCGCCGACACCATCTGCCATGAAGTGGTGATATCGAACGAACCGTCGCCCTGCGACAGCCTGAGCGCTGGGTTCTGGACCGGATCGAACGGTGGTGGTCCGCTGTCCATCGTCTTCTCGGCGAGCAACCCCGGAGGTACGGGAACGCATTGGCTGTGGAGCTTCGGTGATGGCACCTTTTCCGATGACGGACCACAAGGGACGCACAACTACGATGAGCCCGGCACCTATGAGATCTGCCTCACCACATGGGCATGGATCCCGGGAACAGAGGACACCTGTTCCGCGACCTCGTGCCAGTCGATCGTGGTTGGCGACCCTTCCCCCTGCGACAGCGTGTTCGCTTGTTTCCAATGGGGCCAGCAGAACGAAGCGGTCCAGTTCTACAACTGTTCAAGCAACGGTGAACTGGGCTACTGGTGGTCCTTCGGCGACGGCACGAACAGCGATGGCTACCAGCCGTCACATACGTATCCTGGTCCGGGCACATACACCGTCTGCCTGACCGTCTGGACCACTGGTTCGGAGGGGACCTGCAGCGATACCATCTGCAATACGCTGGTGGTTCAGGGCGATGGATCGCCGTGTGACAGCCTGAGCGCGGATTTTGTCGTGACCACCCAGGAGAACCTGGCCGCGTTCAACGCCTTTGGCGGAACCGCGGTCGGCTACCACTGGAACTTCGGTGATGGCACCAACGGCGACGGACCCGCGCCCACGCACGTCTATCCGGGCCCTGGTACCTACCACGCCTGCCTGATCACCTGGACCTGGGATCCACAAACACAGGACACCTGCTACGCCGACCACTGCGAGTGGATCATCATCGCCGGGGGCGACCCTTGCGATACGATACAGTCCTGCTTCACGTGGGAAGGCACCGGAGCCGTTCTGTTCTTCGACAATTGCTCCAGCATGAACGGCTTGGGGCCGTGGTACCTCTGGGATTTCGGGGAGGGCACCCAGAGCGACGCGATCAGCCCGACGCACACCTTCCCCGGCGCCGGCACCTACCTCGTGTGCCTGACCGGGTGGTTGGCGAATTCACCGGATTCCTGCACCAGCACGATCTGCCATGAGGTGGTCGTGGGAGGCGGCGATTCGCCGTGCGATAGTCTGAGCGCGGAATTCACGGTCACCGGCATCGAGACGCAGGCTGTTTTCACCAGCTTCGGCGGAACCGCGATCGGCTACCACTGGACCTTCGGGGATGGCACACAGGGTGACGGGGCCAACCCGGTGCATGTCTATCCCGGTCCGGGCAGTTACCACGCCTGCCTCGTCACATGGACCTGGGATCCGCAGACACAGGACACCTGCTACGCCGAACACTGTCAGTGGATCACGATCGGTGGAGGCGGGCCTTGCGACAGCACCTTCGCCTGTTTCCAGTGGGGTTTGCAGAACACGGTAGCGCAGTTCTTCAACTGCTCGAGTTCCAACGGACAAGAACTGAACTACTGGTGGAGCTTCGGCGACGGCACGAGCGGTGACGGCTACCAGCCCGTGCATACCTACCCCGGCCCCGGCACCTACACGGTCTGCCTTACGGTATACACCAACAACTCCCCGGATTCGTGCAGCCACACCATCTGCAACACGCTGGTCATACAAGGCGACGGCTCCCCTTGCGACAGCTTGAGCGCGGAATTCACGGTCACCGGCATCGAGACGCAGGCTGTCTTCACCAGCTTCGGCGGAACGGCCATCGGCTACCACTGGACCTTCGGCGATGGTACGGAGGGCGACGGGGTCAACCCGGTGCATGTCTATCCCGGCCCGGGCAGCTACCACGCCTGCCTCGTCACATGGACCTGGGATCCGCAGACGCAGGACACCTGCTACGCTGATCATTGCGAGTGGATCACGATCGGTGGGTCGGAACCCTGTGATAGTCTGCAAGCAGGCTTCGTAGCGAACGTGGGTGATGCGACCGTGTGGTTCTCCAATACCACCTTCGGCACAGGCTTCCAGACCACCTGGCATTGGGACTTCGGCGATGGCACGACCAGCAATGACGCGCAACCTTCGCACATCTTCCCCGGCCTCGATACATACGAGGTCTGTCTCACCGTCACCACCATGTTCGAACAACAGGGCGGCGGGGTCATCACTTGCGAGGACAGCTATTGCGGCCTTGTCTCCACTGGCGGGGGTTCACCGTGCGACAGCTTGGGAGCCTTCTTCGTTGTGACGACCCAGGAGAACCTGGCCGCGTTCACCACTTTCGGCGGAACGGCCATCGGCTACCTCTGGGACTTCGGTGACGGCACCGAGGGAGATGGGGCGGCACCCACGCACACTTATCCTGGTCCCGGGGCCTACCACGCCTGTCTGATCACCTGGACCTGGGATCCACAAACACAGGACACCTGCTACGCCGACCACTGCGAGTGGGTCATCATCGCCGGGGGCGACCCTTGCGATACGATACAGTCCTGCTTCACGTGGGAAGGCAGTGGAGCCGTCCTGTTCTTCGACAATTGCTCCAGCATGAACGGCTTGGGGCCGTGGTACCTCTGGGATTTCGGGGATGGCACCCAGAGCGACGCGATCAGCCCGACGCATACCTTCCCCGGCCCCGGCACCTACCTCGTGTGCCTGACCGGGTGGTTGGCGAATTCGCCCGATTCCTGCACCAGCACGATCTGCCATGAGGTGGTCGTGGGAGGCGGCGATTCGCCGTGCGACAACCTGAGTGCGGAATTCACGGTTACCGGCATCGAGACGCAGGCTGTTTTCACCAGCTTCGGTGGAACGGCCATCGGCTACCACTGGACCTTCGGCGATGGCACACAGAGCGACGGGGTCAATCCGGTGCATGTCTATCCTGGCCCGGGCAGCTACCACGCCTGCCTCGTCACATGGACCTGGGATCCGCAGACACAGGACACCTGCTACGCCGAACACTGTCAGTGGATCACGATCGGTGGAGGCGGGCCTTGCGACAGTTTGGAGGCGCACTTTGTCTGGGAACCCGCCGGACCGAACGTGTTCCTGTTCCAGGACGCGTCATGGACCAACGGACAGGACGTGTCGTACTGGTGGAGTTTCGGCGACGGCACGAACGCCGATGGCCCGAACCCGGATCACCTGTACCAGCAACCCGGTGAGTACACGGTCTGCCTCACCATTACCGCATTGAACTCGCCCGATTCATGCACCAGTACGACCTGCCAGACCATCATCGTGCAGGGCGGCGGTTCGCCGTGCGACGCACTGAATGCGGAGTTCGTTTACGATCTCAACGGATCGTTGATCGTGATGCAAGCCGCGGCGAACCCGCCAGGCACGAGCTACCAGTGGATGATCGATGGGGATCTGGTGGGAGACGGGGTCAATGCGGAACACATCCTTCCGGGGCCCGGGGTGTACAATGTCTGCCTCATCGTTGGAGCGTATGATCCGGTCGCCGAGGACAGCTGCTTCGAGGACCATTGCCAGTTCGTCACCCTCGGTGGCGGCAGCCCGTGCGACAGCCTTTGGACGGCTGACTTCGAGTACGGCCACCAAGGCACGGTATACACCTTCTACAACACCAGCGATACCCAAGGAGATGAGGTAAGCACCCATTGGGACTTCGGCGACGGCACCACGAGCGATGATTCCCAGGTCGTCCACACCTATGCCGCGAGCGGGGAATACACGGTATGCATGACCATCACGGGCATCGCACCGGGCACGAACGACACTTGCGAGGTGACCACGTGTCAGGAGATCCAAGTGGTCACGGGCATCCATGATGTCGCGGGCGGCCCGGGCCTGATCGCGTGGCCGCAGCCCTTCGACGACGCACTCCAGTTGGAAGGCGGTGAGCTGCAGGGACCCACCCGTTTCACCCTGCTGGACATGACCGGTCGAACGGTGCGTGACCAGCGCGTGAGCGCTCAGGGTCGGATCGTCCTGCACTACGATCACTTGCCGACCGGTGCCTATGTGCTGCGCCTGCGCAACGACATGATGGACCGCTCCATCCGCGTGGTGAAACGCTGAGTGCGATAGGGCCGGAAAGAAGAAGGGCTCCCCGGCGGGAGCCCTTCTTCTTTCCGCGAGCATCGCGCTCCTTACGCCATGACCGCTTCAGTCTTGCGCTCCACGACCTGGAACTGGTTCATCACCACCTCCGTGTAATAGCGCTTCTGCCCCTCCTTCGTCTCATAGCTCCCGTGTACCAGCCGTCCTTCGAGGGAAATACGGCTGCCCTTCTTCAACTGAGCGATCACGTCCTCGGCCGAGCGGCCCCACGCCGTTATCTGGTGCCATTGGGTGTCCTCTTTGCTGTTGCCGTTGCCGAACGAAAAGTGTTCGGTGGTGGCCAGGCTGAAGCGCACCCGCTTCTTACCGCCTTCGTATTCGCGCAGCTCGGGATCCTTGCCCAGGTTGCCCATCAGTTGCACACGGTTGGTGATCATCGTTTCCATGGTCGTTGAGTGTTTGTTTTTGTCCCCGACCACCGAGCCGGGGTTCGACGCCGCAAACGTTCACCCCTCAAACCACGGAAGCCGGGCTACACGCCATTTGTAATCGTTCATAGGCGTTTGTCGGACGCCCGGATCGGCTTGTGAACACCCTCTATATTCGCCCACCTTCCGCCGAACGAACCTCTCCGGAGACCCATGAGCGAATCTGTCAAGAAGATCCTGGTTCCCACCGACTTCACCAAGGTGGCCGAATGTGCCTTGAACCACGCCAGCACCTTGGCCGCTCGCATGGGCGCGGAGATCCACATGCTGCACATCGTGAGCGACAAGGACGATGTGGACGAGGCGCGCACGCGGGTCCAGATGCTGATCGACCGGGCGAAAGCCGCAGGCGAGAAACAGCCATTGGTGCCGCAGGTGCGCGTGGGGTCGGTGTACGAGGACATCGGCACGACGGCGACGGAGATCGGTGCTGGGCTCATCATCATGGGCACGCACGGCATGCATGGCATGCAGTTCATTACGGGCAGCCGCGCGCTGCGGGTGATCACCAACAGCACCGTGCCCTTCATCGTGGTGCAGGAGCGCAGCATCAAGCCCACCGGCTACCAACAGATCGTGGTACCGATGGATCTCCAGAAGGAGAGCCGCCAGAAGCTGACGCTCGTGGCGGACATGGCCAAGTACTTCAAGTGCAAGGTCCATCTCGTCGTACCCAAGGAAAAGGATGAGTTCCTGCATCACCAGCTGGTGAACCACCTGAAGTTCGCCGATGGCTACCTGAAGGAGCGCGGCATCGAGCACGAGGCCAGTATCCTGGAAGAGGACACCGACGATTTCGTGAAAGGTGTGATCCGCTACGCAGTGAAGGTGGACGCCGACCTGATCACGATCGTGAACATGCTCCAGAACAGCATCTTCGGTGTGCTCGGGGTGCCGAACGAGCAGGAGGTGATCACCAACGAGCCGCAGATCCCCGTGATGTGCATGAACCCGCACTCCGTGGGTCATACGGACGCGCCGGTGTGGAACATCTGATCATCCAGCACGGGAACAGGGGGTGGGCCGTGGGGACCACTGACGCCCACCTTCGTTGTCGGTGAACGCGCCGGCGGTCGTTTCGCGAACGATCTTGCACCTTCGCCCCCTGTACGCCGAAGCCGACCACGGCTAGGGCATCACCCTTTGGCGCGGACCGACGACAAACACCCCAAGCCCGGCGCGGTGGAACAGGCCGTGCTGGCGGCCGTGCGCAAGAGCGGGCATGCGGGGGTCACCAGCCAGCAATTGGCCCTGCAACTGGGCTACAAAGAGAAAGGACAACGGTACCTGGTGTATGACGCACTGGAGGCCCTACAAGAAAAAGGACAAGTGAAGACAGGCAAGAAAGGGCGCTATCAGAGCACCAAGGAACGCGATGAGGCCGAGGGCACCATCGACATCATCGCCAGCGGCGCGGGCTACGTGCGGCTGGGCGCCGCCATGGGGGCGAAGGCCGAGAAGAGCATGGAAGACGTTTTCATCCACGGCAGCGATGTGGGCATGGCCCTGCACGGCGACAAGGTGGAGATCCGCATCGGCGGTGGCCGCGGCAACCGGCTGGAAGGCAAAGTGCTGCGCGTGGTGGAGCGCCGCCGGACGGAATTCGTGGGCGTGATCCACAAACACCAGGGCCGCACGATCCTGGTGAGCGACGACCAGAAGGTGCAGAAGCCCTTCTTCATCCCGCCGGGCGATCTGAACGGAGCGACGGAAGGCGACAAGGCCATCATCGGCCTGGGCGAATGGAAGGACCACCGGGACCTGCCGCGCGGCTTCGTGAAGCGCATCCTCGGTCGGGCCGGCGAACACAACGTGGAGATGCACGCCATCCTCGCGGAGTTCGGCCTGCCGTTGGAATTCCCTGAAAGCGTGGTGCAGGCCAGCGAAGAGATCCCCGACGGCTGCACACCCGAGGAGATCAGGAAGCGCCGCGATGTGCGCAGCATCCCGACGATCACCATCGACCCGGATGATGCGAAAGACCTGGATGATGCGCTCAGCCTCCGCAAACTCGAAAGCGGGAACTGGGAAGTAGGCGTCCACATCGCCGATGTGAGCCACTACGTGAAGCCCGGTACCGTGCTCGACATGGAGGCCGCCGCGCGAGCTACGAGCGTGTACCTGGTTGACCGCGTCGTGCCGATGCTGCCGGAGAAACTGAGCAACAACCTCTGTTCGCTGCACGCGGACAGCGATAAGCTCAGCTTCAGCGCCATCTTCGAATTGGACGAGAAGGCACACATCAAGAACGAATGGTTCGGCCGCACGGTGATGCGCTCGCACCATCGCTTCGCCTACCAGGGCGCACAGCAGATCATTGACGGCAAGGCCCCGGAGGATGCGCCGTTCCGCCATGAGGTGCTCACCATGCACAAGCTGGCGCAAGTGCTGCGGAAGGACCGCATGGCCAATGGCGCACTGGAGATCGGCGGCAACGAGGTGAAGTTCAAGCTGGACGAAAAGGGCCGGCCGATCGAGGTCTACGAGAAGGTGATGGGGTCGGCGAACTGGCTCATCGAAGAGTTCATGCTGCTGGCGAACAAGCGTGTGGCGGCGTGGGTCGGTACGTTGAAGAAGGGCGGTGTGCATCCTTTCGTCTACCGCATACACGATACGCCGGATCCGGAGAAAGTAGACCAGCTGCGTTCACTGGCGAAGAGCTTCGGCTACGCCTTGCAGGCCACGAGCGAGGAGGATCTGCCGCACGCGATCAATCGGTTGCTGCAGGAGATCAAGGGAAAGGAAGAGGAGAACATCATCAAGCAGATCACGATCCGGTCGATGGCCAAGGCCATCTACAGCACGGACAACATCGGCCACTACGGTCTCGGCTTCGAGCACTACACGCACTTCACTTCACCCATCCGCCGCTATCCCGATCTGCTGGTACACCGGGCCATGGCGCACTACCTCGCGCACGGCAAACCGCTGGACAAGGAGACGCTGGAGACGAGTTGCGTGCATAGCTCCCAACAAGAGAAACGTGCGGCCGATGCGGAACGCGCGAGCATCAAGTTCAAACAGGCCGAGTACCTGTTGTCGCGCATCGGCCAGACCTTCGAGGGGGTGATCAGCGGCCTCACGAACTGGGGCATCTATGTGGAACTGCGCGCCAACAAGTGCGAGGGCATGATCCCCTTGCGCGACCTGCCGGGCGACAGCTTCAAGTTCGACCAGGACAAGTACACGGTGATCGGCCAGCGCACCGGCAGACGTTTCCGCCTCGGCGACGAATTGCTGGTGACCATCCGCGGGGTGGACATGGACAAGCGCACCGTGGACCTGGGGATCGCCGGAGGACCCGTTACGGAAAGCCCTGCGAAACCTTACGCGCGCCCCAACGCCGGCAAGTGGGACGAGACCAGTCCGCACGGGGAGCGTGACAGCCAGCAACGGAGCTTTGGGAAGGGCGGGAAGAAGGCGGCCGCCGAAGCACGGGAACGGCAGCGCCGCTCCTTGGGCAAGAAGAAGAAGCGTCGATAGGATCCTCTCTCGAAGTGCCGTCGACCACTGGGCTTCGGCGCGATGTTCGCTGACGCGGTCGTCACTCACGCATCATCTCCGACCGGTCAGCTCGCATGCGCATCACCATCGCTCTCGTCCAATTCGAAGTCACGCCCTGCAAACCGTTGGAGAACCTCGAGCGCATGGAGGCGTTCATCCAGCAGGCCGTTGAAAAAGGTGCCCAGCTCGTGGTCTTCCCGGAGGACGCGGTGGCGGGTCCGTTGCGCGGGCAGTTGGATTTCGTGGCCAGCGCCCCGAACTACCTGGCGCACTTCCAAGGGCTGGCGGCGAAGTACGGCGTGGACCTCGTGCCCGGCAGCTGGACCGTGGAGGAAGCCGGGCTGCTGTACAACACGGCGCACTACATCAACAAGGACGGGACGCTCGCAGGTGCGTATCGCAAGATCAACCTGTGGGAAACGGAGAAAGCCACCATCGCGCCGGGCAATGCGGTCTCGGTGTTCCCCACGGCTTACGGCATGGTGGGGCTGATCATCTGCTGGGACATCTCCTTCCCGCTGCTCTTTGCGGACATGAACGCGCTCGGCGTGGAGTTGGTGATCTCGCCCACATACTGGTCATTCACCCGGCCTGAAGAGGAAGTGGAAGAAGTGGTGGACAACGAGATCCTCCTGATCGATTCACTATGCACCACGCGCGCCTTCGAGAACAACATCCTCTTCGCGTACTGCAACGCGGCTGGGGAGTTGAAAGCTGAGGCAGGACTGGACGGCACACCGGGCCAAGATGCCGTTCTGAGCGGTCGCTCCCAACTCACTCACCCGCTGGATAAAGTGGTATGCAAGGCCGAGGGGAACAAGGAGAAGCTGCTCGTCGCGACCGTCGAACTGGTGCGCACGCCGATCGTGCCGGTCGTGTGAGGAAGAAATTCCCCTTTCCAAGAACGGGAATCCCCAATGAGTTGGACCAAGCGCGGATGACCGCTTCAGGGATCCCCGACGGTAGCGATCGGCACGCGACGTGAACAAGTGAGGACAAACACACCTCCATGAACAACCTGGTCAACATCATCATCCTTCTGCTCATCGTGGGCTGGCTCATCGGCTTCATCGGCTTCGGCGCGATGGTCGGCAA
>JAGODO010000318.1 GCA_017998165.1 Flavobacteriales bacterium
GGGGACGCCCCGTGCGGACACTGAACACGGGGACATGCACAACAGATGGATCGTTTCGCTGGCGCTCTTGTTCGCCACATATGCCGCGGATGCGCAGGTACGGCTGGTCGCGCAAGTGAATGATGCGGCGGACATCGGGCTTCCCTTCGCGCAAGCCACGGTGGGCGATGGTGTATTCGGTGCGCAAGCGGACGCGCACGGACGCTTCACTTTGGCCGGTCTGCGCGTGGGGCAGGCGCGCGTGCGCATCGCACTTGTCGGGTATCGAACACTGGATACGCTGGTCACGCTCGTGGACGGCGGCAACACGATGACGTTCCGCCTGAAGGACGATGATCGCCTGTTGCGCGACGTGGAAGTGAGCGCATTGCGGGCAGGTGATCGTGCGCCCTTCGCGAAGAGCGTGATGACGAAGGAGGATATCGCCAAAGTGAACACGGGTGTTGACCTGCCCTATATCCTGGATGCGCAACCGAACACGGTGAGCACGAGCGATGGCGGCACGGGCATCGGGTACACGTACATGCGGATCCGCGGCACGGACGGCACGCGCACCAACATCACGCTGAACGGCGTGCCATTCAATGATGCCGAAAGCCAGGGAGCCTTCCTGGTCGATCTGCCGGACCTCGCCACGAGCGCCGAGGACATCGAAGTACAGCGTGGCGTGGGCACGAGCACGAACGGTCCGGCGGCGTTCGGTGCGAGTGTGAACCTGCGCACGACAAGCGTGAAGCGCGAGGCATGGGGACAGGCCGCTGTGTCCGGTGGGTCGTTCAACACGCAGCGCTATTCGGTGAGCGCGGGTACAGGACTGCTTGATCCCGGCTCGAAGGCCGGGACAAGCCGCTTCAGCTTCGACATGCGCCTGTCGTCCATCACCAGCGATGGCTATGTGGACCGTGCGAGCGCGGACCTGAAGAGCTGCTTCCTGCAAGGAGCTTGGGTGGGTGCGAAGCGCTCGCTCCGGTTCATCCATTTTCGCGGTAAGGAGATCACCTACCAGGCCTGGGGCGGCGTGCCGCGCGAGGTGATCGATACGAACCGCACTTGGAACCCGTACACGTACGAGAATGAAGTCGACAACTACGACCAGTCGCACTACCAGTTGCTCTTGGACCAGAAGTTGGGTGCGAACACCGCGTTGAACGTGACGTTGTTCCGCGTGAACGGGGCGGGCTACTTCGAGCAGTACAGGGAGGGGGATGACATGTCCACCTATGGCATCGCACCAGCGGTGATCGATGGGGACACCATCTCGACGACCGACATCATCCGCCGCCGTTGGCTGGACAACACGCTCACCGGAGTGAACGCCAACGTCGAGGTGAAGTCCGGTGCGCACCGGTTGGTCATCGGCGGCAACTACAGCGACTACCGCTGCGACCACTTCGGGGAAGTGATCTGGGCGCGCTATGCCGGGAACCTTGATATCCGTGATCGCTACTACGATGACGACGCGCACAAGACGGACGCGAACGCATTCGCGAAGCTGACCTGGGCCGCGAACGACAAGCTCGACGTTTTCGGAGATGTGCAGGTCCGCCGCGTGGACTACGACTTCGTCGGCTACGACAACCCCGGTCCGGAGACCGGAGCAGGCTTGGAGAATACCGATCAAACGGTGGAGTACACGTTCTTCAATCCGAAGGCGGGCCTGCTGTGGCGCATGCACGAAGGGGGCAAGGCTTACGCCTCGATCGCTGTGGGCAACCGGGAGCCCAACCGCGATGACCTGGTGGAGAGCACGCCGAAGGACCGCGCGCGCAGTGAACGCTTGGTCGACTATGAGCTGGGCTACGAGCGCCGTACCGGTCGAACAGCTTACGGTGTCAACGCCTACTTCATGGACTACACGGACCAGCTCGTGCTCACCGGTGAACTCAACGACGTGGGTGCAGCCCTGCGGGTGAACGTGCCGCGGAGCTATCGCGCGGGCGTGGAGTTGAGCTGGGCGTTCCAACTACTGCCGCGGCTCGTGTTCAAAGGGAACGTCGCCTTCAGCCGGAACCGCGTAAAGGGCTTCACGGAGTTCGTGGACGATTGGGATAATGGCGGTCAGCAAGCATTCGACCTTGGCGAGCGGGACCTGTCTTTCTCCCCGGAGGTCGTCGGTGGCGGGGAGCTCGGTTTCCGCTTCTGGGAGGGAGCGGCGAACGGGAACGCGACAATTTCATGGGTCACCAAATACGTGGGCTCGCAATACCTGGACAATGCCTCCAGCACGGACCGCATGCTCAACGCGTACGCGGTGCATGACCTGCGTTTGAACGCGAGCCTGCTCGAGCTGAAAGGCGTCCGGTCCGTGGACATCAACGTGACTGTGCGGAACCTCTTCAGCGAACTGTACGAGAACAACGGCTGGTCGTATGCTTACCTGAGCGAAGGCCGCCGACAGTCGATGGTGGGACTGTACCCGCAGGCCCCGGTGAACCTGCTCGCAGGGTTGACGTTGCGTTTCTGACGCCGGGTATAACGAACGTTACCCCTTATGGGTATTGTGGGATCCGGTGCATCCGGTCTTACTTTGGTGCATTGATCCGGAAACCCATGCGCACCTGTTACACCCTTCTGCCTGTTCTCGCACTTGTGTTCGTGACCTCGGCCCATGGCCAGGGCAATCAATTCGATTCGCGGATCGACTCATACGTCGGGTTGCGTTACCCGTGCGACGGGACGGTGCAGCCCGTGCTGCGCGTGCAGAATGTGGGCGGTGAAACGATGACGAGCTGCGATATCGATGTGTTGAAGAACGGCATCGCCAACAATACCTTCAATTGGATCCTGGGCGTTCCGGCCATTCCGGGTGATTTCCGCCAACCAGCGCTACCGGTGATGACGAACGTTCAACCGGGCGATATCCTGGAATTCCGCATCCTTACGGTGAACGGGCAGCCCGACCAGGGCGAGTCGGAGAACATCAAGCAGTTCGCCATGACCGACGAGAAGGGCGACGCCGGGAGCTATCAAGTACAGGTGAAGGTGCTGACGGATGACAGCCCGGGCGAAACGAGCTGGAAGATCAAGAACGCGCTGGGTGCCACCGTCACGCAGAGCCCGGTGTACACGCAGGCCGGCACGTTGACCGAAACGCTGGCGACCCTCGCGGCGGACCAGTGCTACAACTTCGAGGTGTATGACAGCGGCTCGGACGGCTTCGGGGACGCGCGTGAGGCCGGTTACGCCAAACTGGTGAGCCTTGGCCAGGATGTGGCCGTCGCCAGCGGTGCGTTCGGTTCGTTGTACCGGAAGGTCGCCCAGACCGGAACGGAGAACGGTTGCATGCCTTCCCAGCTGACGACCACCGCCGACCCCGCGATCTCCTGTGGAGCGATGAACCTGGTGCTCGGGTCGAGCTCGATCCACGCGACGGCTGTCCCAGCGGCGAACAAGTACATGTTCCGCTTCTCCAATATCCCCGGCCAGCCGGCCTACTCGAGGAATATCGCGGTCGCGGGACGCTCGCTGCTGCTGGCCAACTGGACAACGTTGCCGCTGAAGAAGGGGCGCACCTACATGGTACAGGTACGCGCGAGCTTCGACAACGGCGCGACATACTGCAACTACGGTACATCGTGCAACATCCGCATCGCGAACACGCCGGCGATGGAACCGCGCACGATCGGATCCTGGTCCGAGGACGATGGGTCGTTGTTCAGCATCTATCCGAACCCTTCCCTGGACGGCGGCTTCAACATCGCGCTCAACGCTTACGATGAGGAGGAGCCGATGTTCGTGGAGATCTTCGATGCCACGGGCGTCCGGGTCGGAGAGCCCCGGATGTTCAACACCACATCGGAGGGTACGGCCTTCGTGCGGCAGGACCGGACGCTGCCGACCGGGGTCTATCTGGTGCGCATCACGGCGGGTACGTCCGTTGCCATGGAGCGCCTCCTGGTGCGGTAGGCCAAGTGCTCAGGAACGATCGACGAAGTACATCTCGAGGTCGCCCTTGCCTTTGGCGTGAATGAGCCCGCGCGGCTCGAAGCGCAGCCAGGCGAGGTGCTTCACCAGTTCGTACGTCGTGGCGCTGATGTTCACGCGGTTCGGTTCGCCGCTGCTCTCCATGCGTGCTGCCGTGTTCACGGTATCGCCCCAGATGTCGTAGGCGAACTTCTTCACACCAACGATTCCCGCGATCACCGGGCCGCTGTGCAGGCCGATGCGCATCTCGAAGGCGGGCTTGCCCTCGAGCAGGCGTTCCGCGCGCCGCTGGGCGATCAGGTCACGCATCTCCAGGGCCGCGAGCACGATGTCCGCCGCGGTGGACCCGTTCGGGTC
>JAGODO010000047.1 GCA_017998165.1 Flavobacteriales bacterium
AGGTCTTCTGCTGGCCCTGGCTGCCATAGCGCTTCAGTGGCTGACCGCCGATGGTGAAGACCAGGTCGTCCTTGTGCACCCCGCCGGTAGTGTGCTCAGCCCCCACATCCCGCTGCCAGTGGTCATCGAGGATGGTGCGCATGGAGCGCTCGCCCAATTCGCTCTTGTAGTCGAGTTCCACCGATTCCGGGCCGCTCGTGATACCCGCATAGTGCGCGGCAAGCAGCGGGACGAGTTCGTCCATGAAGGCCTTGCGCACGGCATGTACCGCTTCTCCATGCGTGATCAGTTGCTCGTCCCAAGGCTCCACGGCCGAGCGGCTCGCCCCACCGGCCTGCGCCAAGTGCTTGAGGAGCGTGTTGCGCTGCGCCAAAGCCCGATTGTACCGCACCAGTGCTTCCAAATAGGCCCGATCGAACTGGGCGATCAACCCGTCCAGGAATCGCCGGCGCACGTCGCTGCCCTCCAGCACCAATTGCCCGTCGTACGGGGTGATCATGACCACGGGAACGCGGCCTACATGGTCACTTAAACGTTCATACTCTTTCTTGTTGCGTGTGAAGACTTTACGGAGTCCCTTCCGAACGCTGCACGCCAAGCTGTCCACGCCTTCTTCCGTCACCAATTCGCCCTTCACGATGAAGTACTCTTCGCCGTGCAGCACATTGTGGCTGTCCTGCGGCTCGAAGTAGCTCTTGCAAAGTCCGAGGTAGTGGACCGCGTCAAGCAGGTTGGTCTTCCCTGTGCCGTTCGGACCGGTGATGCAGTTCACCTGAGGTCCCAGTTCCAAGGCCGCCTCCCGGTGGTTGCGGAATTGCAGAACGGACAGGCGTTGCAGGTGGATGGACATACAGGAAGATCAGGCTGGCCGGGGCATGGAACCGGGTGAGGCACCGGGGTCAACCATGAAGCGTTCAAAGATAGGTCCGCACCCTGCGAGCGTACCGCCGGAACATCTACTTTTGCGCCCCGCCGGAAAAGCCCGGTACTCAGACGAATGACTACCAAGACCACACCGCCCGCCGAGAACAAGGACCTCGACATCGGCGAGATCTACACGAAGACCGAGCTCTTCTTCGACAAGAACAAGAAGCTCGTTACGGGCGCCGTGGTGGCCGTGCTGGTGGTGGTCGGAGGCATCCTGGGCTACAAGAAGTTCGTGGCCGAGCCGAACGCGCAGAAAGCGCAGGAGATGATCTGGAAGGCGCAGTACTGGTTCGAGATCGACTCGCTGGATCTGGCCATCAACGGCGACGGGGGCAGCTACTATGGCTTCCTGCAGGTGGTCGATCAATATGGCAGCACGCCTGCGGGTGAAGCGGCCAATTTCTACCTCGGCGTGTGCTACCAGCAGAAAGGCGAGTGGGAAACGGCCCTGAACTTCTACAAGGAAGCGGACCTCGATGACGAAGTGCTCAGCGTGATGGCCGTGGGCAACCAGGGCGACGTGCTCACCGAACTCGGCCGCACGGACGATGCGATCAGCCAGTTCGAGAAGGCCGCCAACATGGTGAAGAGCGAATACACCACGCCGATGTTCCTCATGAAAGCCGGCATCCTCTACCGCCAGAAGAACGATCACAAGAACGCTGCCAAATGCTTCGGCCGCGTGGCCACGGATTTCCCCACGTCGCCGGACGCGCAACAAGCCAAGAAGTACGCGGCCTACTCCGAGGCGATGAGCAGTCAGGGGTAAGTGAGGAGGTCGCCAAGTCCATGGCCACTGCCGGAAAAGACCTTTCGACCTACGATGCGGCCGGCGTCCCCAGTGGCGCCGGTCTGCGTTTGGGCATCGTGGTGAGCGCATGGAACGCGGAGATCACCGGGGCACTGCGCGACGGCGCGGTGGAAACATTGCTCAAGCACGGGGTCTCCTTGAAGATGCTCGTGGAGGAAACCGTCCCCGGCAGCTTTGAATTGCCGCTGGGCGCACAAACACTCCTGGAACATCGCGGTGTCGACGGCGTGCTCTGCATCGGCAGTGTGGTGCGGGGGGAAACGCCCCACTTCGACTACGTCTGCCAGGCGGTCAGCCAGGGTACCATGGACCTGAACATCAAGCACGGCAAACCGGTCATCTTCTGCGTGCTGACGGACAATACGATGGAGCAAGCCCGCGATCGCAGCGGCGGCAAACACGGCAACAAGGGCGTGGAATGCGCCGTCGCCCTGTTGCGGATGTGTGAATTGGTGAAAAGGTCCGTGGGGCACCGGCTTCCAGCCGGTGAGTGAACAAGTCTCCACCTTGGCCCATCGCTGATCCGAACGGAGTGGTCTCGGGCTGAACCCAGCGCCGGTACGACAGACTGGAAGCTTCTCGTTACCAGCGCTCCTCCTTGCTTTTCTCGAACCGCGTGCTGAACCCGAGCCCGAACGAAAAGAAGTTGTAGGGGCCGGACCGCTCCTGATAGCCCGGGAACCCGTCCAGGCAGAGCAACTCGGGCGTGAACACCGATGCATCGTGCTCGTAACCTGCTGTGATCCCGAACGCGAGGTTATCGCTCGCATGAACGTAGTAGCCGAAGGAACTGGACCAATGGAGGCCCTGTTGGCGGACATCTTGCTCACAGGTGCTGCAGTCCCATGTCCAGGTGCTCTGGCCCACCTTCCCGTTGAACTCATAGAACGAGTTCGGGCCGACGTAATGCGCGTACTGCGCCTTGACGTAATAGGTAAGCCGTCCGGCATCGCCTTGGGTACTGATCCCGGTAAAGGCCGTCTTCTTCAACTCCCACCCCATGGCCTTTCCACCCAGGCCAAGGCCCAGTCCCTTCCAAAGGGGGAATTGCACGCTCAGGTCGAACTCGCCCAAAGGGGAGGTCAGCCGTCCGAAGATCTTGTTGCCCAATTGCGCAGGCAGGATCAGTGTGCCCTGGGCCGTAGGCTTGTGGTCGGGAATGCGCGCCTGCGGCAGGGTCCGACCGCCCACCAGGATCAACAGCACCACACACACCGTCCTCATGCACGCTTCAATCTGAACTTGCGGATCGTCCGCTGCGACGAGGTGGCCAGTTCGAAGTAATACTCCCCGTCCGCGGCCTCGCCGACCGGAAGCTCCAGCACATGCGTGCCGCGCTCCTTGCGGTCGGCTGACCAGTTCTGCAACAGGCGGCTGTCCATATCCAGCATCGCGGACCGCAATTCTTCGGTGGCGGGCAATCGGACTTCAACGCGCAACCGCGCGGGGTGATATTCCACCTGCAAGGACAAGAGCTCGGCGTGCGAGATCACGGGCCGCTCGCTCTCCATGGCGTGACGCTTGAACCGGCGCCAGACCATGGCCACGAACAGCAGACTGAGCGAGATGAGGAGCGCTGCGCGCAGTTGGTCGACCCAAGCCATGGTTCAGAGCATGATCACCCCCTCTATCTCCGCCGCCCGTTCATACCGTGCCACCACCTCCTCGGCGTTGATCATCACTTCCCGCGCCGTGATGCTGAGGTATTTGCCCCCCGCGCTGTACTTGCGCAAGAGTTCGGATTCGGGCGGAAAGAGCGCCAGCACCTTCTCCAATCGCGCTGTCTCCGGCTCGAAGATCAGTTTGAACATGTAGACGCTCGGCCATTCATGCACCTCGTTCAAGCGGTCCAGCAGGCGTTGTTTGGTCTCGGCGTTCAACATCGGCGGTGTTCAAAGGTATCGGTACGCACGAAGCGGGGCTTGTCAGGGACCGTACCGTTCCGCGCATGAACTTTGCCCGACGTGCCGTGTACCGCTTCCCGGATGACCGCACGCAACGACCGCATGAACCGCGCCCTCGCTTCCCTACTGTTGAGCCTATGCACGGTGCCCTTGCTCGCGCAAGCGGAACCCACCCCTGCCCGCGACCAGACCAAGGAGGAACTGAGCAAACAGGCAGCTTACGGCTATGCCGCACCCGCACAGGACGCCTATCAGGGCGCATGGTCCGTTCCCCAGTCCCAAAGCACGGCGGCGGTCTGGAAAGCACTGTGCGATGCCCGCCCTGCAGATGTGAACGCGCAGTTCAACTGGTTCCGCAGTGAGCGCAACGCGCGGCTCGGCTCGAACAACGGGCGCCTGCTCGAAAAGGACGAGGCCCAGCTCAATTCCATCGCTGACCGCATCAACACCACCGCGCCCGGCAGTTTCGAGCAGCACCTGAGCAGCTACTATGTCGCGTTCCCTGAACGATCGGCCTTCACTGAGCTTGAAAAGGCGAATACCATCGCCCCCGAGCGCGCCGAGCTGATCCTGCCCATGCTCACACGGGCGAATGCCAACGGGGACAAGGCCGACCTCGATAAATGGTCCGCACGGCTCGAAGAACGTGGCGGCCTCGCCCCCTCGCTGAGCGATGTGGCCAAAGACCTTCTGCTCAGTGTGGACGATGGCGGCATTGTTTTCACCAACGGGGACATGGACGGGGCTCCCGCCTTGGTGCGGCAGCGGTCGCACGACCAGCGCCGTGACGTGCTCATCGTTGACCAACGCCTTCTGGCGGATGCCACCTATCGCCAACACATCTGGTCGGAAGCCAAGGCCAGCGGTCCTGTTCCCTCGCCAGGTCCGGCCTACGCACGTGCGCTGCTCGGGGCCACGAACCGGCCGGTATTCCTGGCCCTGAGCTTGGACAGGGAATGGTTCGACGCGTTCTCCGGCCAGTTGTGCGCCACCGGCATCGCCTTTGCCATCAACGGCCGCAGCGGCTGCTCCACGCACACGCTTGAACAGCGGTGGGGGCAGATGACAAAAACCATGACGGCAGGCCCGTTGAGCCGCAACTACCTCCTGCCCGGGTCCATCCTCCTGCAGAAGTACCGATCGGAGCCGACCGACGAGAAACATGCCTCGCAACTGGAATTCGAACTGCGCGAGATGGCCGGAAAGCTGGGCGCCACACAGGACCTGATCAAAGCCGGGGTGCTTGCCCACTGACCCCATGGCGCTCTTCCGGACCGACCACCAGGCGCTCAGCGACGAACGGCTCATGGAGCTGATCGTCCGCGGTGATGAGCGGGCCTTCGGCGCGCTCTACGACCGCTACCAGCGCAAGCTGATCACCTACTTCAGCCGCATGCTGTGGAACGACCGGGAACGCGCCCAGGACTTTCTACAAGAGCTGTTCACCAAGATCGCCCGCAAGCCGGACAGCTACGACCCGTCCCGCCCCTTCAGCACCTGGCTCTACAGCGTGGCCAACAACATGTGCAAGAACGAGTACCGGCGCGAAGGCACGCGCAAGGCCGCCGTTCCGCACCTGAAGGCCGAAACGGACCACGTACACGCCATCCATGGCGACGGCGTGGACCGCGAACGCTTCCGCGACCGGTTGGACCAGGAACTGGACAAATTGGACCCCGACCAGAAGGCCACCTTCGTCATGCGGTACCATGAGGACATGGCCATCAAGGAGATCGCCGGCGCGTTCGGCATCTCGGAAGGCACCGTGAAGAGCCGTCTCTTCTACACGTTGAAGAAGCTCGCCGAGCGCCTCAACGAATTCGACCCCCGCATCCTGCAACAAACCTCCTCACCGAAAGTCCGGTGAACACGCCCATGGAACGCCGCGAACTGTACGAACCCGAAGACATCGAGCAACTGCTCATCGAGCGGCCTTACGACGAGCTGCTGGAGATGGAACGCGCCTTCGTGCTGCGCCACCTCAGCGGCCGCGATGAGTACGAAGCCATGCGCGCGCTGCTGCTCAAGGTGCATGACGATGACGCGAACATGGCGCCCATCGAGGCCGAACCGTCGGTCCGGGCGCATGTGATGGACATTTTCCGCTCGGAGCAACGGCCGCAATGGCGGATCTGGTTGAACAGCGTGCATGCCTTCCTCCTCCCGAAAGAGGCTTCCGCGATGTGGCGGCCTGCGCTCGCCTTGGGCTCCGTGGCCCTGGTCGCCTGGTTGGTGGTGGTGAATATGGGCCGCTTCGAAGGGGCGAAAGTCCCGCAACTGGCGGAAGTGAAGGACATCAAAGAGACCCGGAACATTGAGGAAAAGGCAACGGACCAGAAGGTCGTTGAACCGTCCCTTGAACAACAGGAACTCCGCTCCGAACAAGCAGCCCCGGCCGCCAATGGGGTAACCTTCACCTCACCGGTCGCTGACGAGGTCATGCTGGATGAGCCGGTCTTCAAGCCGGACGCGAGCGGCGCGCAGGCGAGCGTTGCGGCAGAGGAGAGCCCTGCACCTCCCCCGGCCACAGTAGCACAGTTGGACATGTCGGTCGCGGAAGACCAGGTCAAGGATCTGGCGGATGCCGAAGTCCAACCGACAACTCCCGGCGAGGGTGCCATCCGTTCGGATAGCTTGAGCGTTGTCACTGGGGCCACCACCCATATCGTGACGAGCAATGAGTTGGCCCACAATTATTCGTTCTCCAATGCATCCGCGCCGCAGGCCGTATCGACCACGGATGGGACCATCTCCACCAAGAGCGTGATCCTCTTCGCCCAGCGCGAGAAGGCCAAGAAGCAAGAAGACCGGAAACGCGCGGTGAGTTTCGACGTGGGGAATGTGGATGACATGGCCAGCGCCGATGCCGGTGCCTACATCGATCTGCTGCGTGCCGCCTGGTAAGAGCCCGTTTGGGATCTCCTCAAATGCGTCCTCCGGCCTCTTTTCCGCCGATGCTTCGCCGGAAAATGTTCCCGTAGGCCCCGGCTGCGCGAAAATTTCCCCGCCTCGCCTCAGCGAAAAACAGTCTCGGAGCCCATCATTCAAGAGACCCCAAACAGGCTCTAGGAACTACTCGACCTTGAAGGCGCGAGAGACCTCGAAGTCCTTGGCCGTCACCTTCAGCGTCATGGCCGCCTTGGGGAATCCCCCCTTGTCCAAGCGGCGGATCAGCTCAGGCGTCAGGGCCTTCCCTTCTTCCTTGTACCAGGTGCGGCCCTTTTCATCCACCACCTCGATCACGACCTTGCCGATGGGTCGGTCGCTGTTGATGCTCACGCTCACAAAGGCGGATGACCGCGAGCAGGTCACCTCCACCCTTGCGCCCTCCGGCGGACCGGGCCACGCATGGGCAGATGGGACGATGGAAATGAGTGACGCGAAGAAGACCGAACGGAGCAACTTGCGCATGGTACCTGGTAAGGGATGCAACAAAAATAGGATCCTCCTCGGGATCGGCCATCCGCCGAAAGGGTGACTCTTGGATCGGCCAGGAACCCGATATCGACCTGTGGCTCAGGCCCGACGCGGCGCGATCCGCGATATGGCTTGGATCCCTGTGGATCAGGACTTCGGCGGGGCCTGCAGGTCCGCACCGGACTCCAGCAGCTTCTCTCCCGAGCCGGTGCGCAGCGCATAGGTGAAGCCGCTCTGGAGCGACCAGGCCCCGTGGGCCCCGTCTTTCCGCAAAGCCAGGAAGCCTACCTGATGGTCCAAGGGGTTGGTGAGGAACTTCCGTATGCGCCTCACGGCCTCCTTGCAGGCCGCCTCCGGCTCCAGGCCTTGACGCATCAACTCCACCACGGTATGGGTCCCTGCCGTGCGGATGACCAGTTCGCCTGTGCCTGTGGCACACGCCGCACCCGCCTCGCCGTCCACGAACAGCCCCGCCCCGATGATCGGACTGTCCCCTACCCGGCCATGGATCTTGTAGGCCATGCCGCTGGTGGTGCAGCTCCCGGCCATGCGACCACTGGCGTCCATGGCGATCAGGCCGATCGTATCGTGGTTCTCGCGGTTGGCCTTGGGCCTGTACTCGCCTTTCTTCAACCACTCCCGATAGGACTCCTGCACCTCCGGGATGTTCACTTCGCGTTCGCTGAAACCGTTCTCCAGTGCCCATGTGAGCGCTCCTGCGCCAACGAGCATCACATGCGGTGTACGTTCCATAATCGCCCGCGCCACGCTGATGGGATGCTCGATGCGCTCCAGGAAGGCTACGGAACCGCACCGGCCGTCGTGGTCCTGGATACAGGCATCCAACGTGGTATGGCCGTCGCGGTCGGGTGTGCCCCCTAATCCCACGCTGCGATTGGTGAAGTCACTCTCTGTGACCATCACGCCGCGTTCCACGGCATCCAGCACGCTTCCGGCGGCCTGGAGCGTTTGCCACGCCTTCGCGTTGGCGGCCATGCCGTGATCCCATGTGCTCAGGATGATCGCGCCCTCGGCCTTCGGGGGAGCCGGCGCGGGCTTCTCTTCCATGCCATCTGCCGGATCATGCCCGGACGTGTTGGCGCACCCTGCCAACAAGGCGGCCGATCCCGCGAGGCCGGTCTTGAGGAACTCCCTTCTGTCCTTCATCCGTGGCCAAGCTAACCATCGGACGGCTGGCCCTTATTCTTGTCACCATCATTCACCCGAAAGCATGACGCGTACCAAGGGTCCTGACATCGCCTGGCCCATGGCGGTGCTCACCTCGCTCTTTTTCATGTGGGGCTTCATGACGGTGATGAACGATGTGCTCGTTCCGCACCTGAAACAGGTGTTCGCGCTCGATTATTCCGTGGGGCTGCTGGTGCAATCGTTCTTTTTCGGGGCATACTTCACGGGGTCGCTCGTTTACTACTGGATGTCGCGCCGCTCCGGCGATCCGATCCAGCGCATCGGCTACAAGAAAGGCCTGATCGCCGGCCTTCTGCTCAGCGCGGTCGGGAGCCTGTTGTTCGTTCCGGCCACGTTCATGCACGTCTATGGGGCCTACCTCTTCGCGCTGTTCGTTCTCGGCCTCGGGTTCACGCTGCTGCAGATCGCGGCCAATCCGTTCGTCGCGATCATCGGCACGGCTGATGGTGCGAGCAGCCGCCTGAACATGGCGCAGGCCTTCAACTCGCTCGGCACCACTCTGGCACCGCTCATCGGTGGCGCCCTGATCTTCGACCTGTTGAAAGGGGACGCCGCCCTGCGTTATCCGTACCTGGCCTTCGGTCTGATGCTCATCGGCCAGGCGGTATGGGTGCATTTCACGCGGTTGCCGGAGCCCGCACACGAGCGGACGGATGCGCGCAGCAACGCATGGCGGCATCCGCAATTGCGCCGGGGCATGGTGGCCATTTTCTGCTACGTGGGCGCCGAGGTGGCGATCGGCAGTCTGATCATCAATTATCTGGGGCTGGCGGATGTCCTGGGACTTTCCGAAGGTGACGCCAAGCACTACTTGAGCCTCTACTGGGGCGGCGCGATGACCGGGCGGTTCCTCGGGGCGATGGCCTTGTCGCGCTCTTTGGACGTTCTGCGACGGTACGGATCGATGCTCCTCGTCGGTGGGCTCATGTTCGGGCTGCTCTATTCGCTGAACGCCTCGGACAGGTTCGGTGTGCAGCACATCTGGCCGCTCGCCGTGCTCATCGTCGCGAACATGGGTGCCTTCATCCTCGCTGGTCCGAACGCGTCACGCGCCCTGGGTCTGTTCGCGGTCATCGCCGCGCTCCTGCTCGCGGTCACCATCGCCACGCATGGCGCGTGGTCGATGTGGGCGGTGATCGCCATCGGGCTCTTCAATTCCATCATGTGGAGCAACATCTTCACCCTGGCCATTGACGGACTTGGCGATGACACGTCCCAAGGTTCGAGCCTACTGGTGATGATGATCGTGGGTGGCGCGCTCGTGCCCCTGGCACAGGGCGCGGTCATCGACGCGATGAAAGCGGCCGGACAGTTCGAGACCGGCTTCCATTGGAGCTTCCTCATCCCACTCGCCTGCTACGCCTATCTGGCCTGGTACGGGTTCAAAGGCTCCCAACACGGAAGGCTGCCCGCATGATCGCCGGCATCGACATCGGCGGTACCACCACGAAGATCGGCCTGGTGAACGACCATGCCGTCGTCGCGCGTGGACGTATCCCTACGACCGGACATACGGACGAAATGGCCTTCGCCGATGCGATCGCCCAAGAGGTCGGACGCCTTGTGGCGGAGAACGGGCAACCGATCACAGCGGTGGGTGCGGGAGCGCCGAACGGCAATCAGCTCACCGGATCGATCGATCAAGCGCCGAACCTGCCGTGGAAGAAGGACGTCCCGCTGGCGCGCATGTTGGGCGAGCGTCTGAGGGTTCCATGCACGCTCGGCAATGACGCGAATGCCGCCGCTTTGGGTGAGTGGAAGTACGGCGCAGGACGCGGGTGCAACGACCTGCTGGTGGTGACGCTCGGGACCGGCCTCGGCAGCGGCTTCATCGTGAACGGACAACTCCTGCTCGGCCCTTTCGGCAACGCGGGGGAATTGGGACATGTGATCACCGTCATCGACGGAAGGCCATGTACCTGCGGCCGCAAAGGATGTCTGGAGGCTTACGTGAGCATACGGGGCATGCGCCAGACCTACATCGAACTCGCGGACTCTTCCGATCTCCTCAAGGACGAAGGCGTGAAGCCGATCGCCGATGCCGCGATGCGCGGTGAGGATGCCGCGGTGCGGACCTTCCGCGAAACGGCCCGATGGCTCGCCGTGGGCCTGGCCAACGCAGTAGCCCACACCTGCCCGCAGCGCATCATACTCTTCGGAGGCATCGCGCGTAATGGCGATGTACTGATGAACCCGTTGAAGCGCATGTTCAACGAGGCGCTGCTGAACATCTATCGGGGCAAGGTCGAACTGATGATGAGCGGGCTGCCTGAGGATGATGCGGGCATCCTTGGCGCGGCCGCGCTTTTCGGCGATTGAGCATCTGTCACGCGATCCCGGGGGCGACTAGTTTCGGCTCATGCGCTGCTCCCTGCTTCTGGCTCTTCCGTTCACTTGTCTCCTCACCGGTAGCTCAGCCCAGGTCGATCACGCCCTCAACGACGTGAATCCCTTCATCGGAACCGGGGGGCACGGCCACACCTTTCCCGGGGCCTGCGTGCCCAACGGCCTGGTACAGCTCAGCCCGGATACGCGCCCTGACGGCATGATGGACTGGGACGGCTGCGGCGGCTACCACTACTCGGACAGCGTGATCCACGGCTTCAGCCATACCCACTTGAGCGGCACCGGCGTGGCCGACCTGTGCGATGTGCTGCTGATGCCCATGGACCACAACCCGGACCCCAAGGAATTCGAGGGCGGCGGGAAGCCATGGCTGTCCACGATCTCTCACACGAACGAGCATGCGAACGCCGGCTTCTACAGCGTACACCTCGACGGCCCGGATGTCGACGCCGAACTGACTGCGACCAAGCGCGTCGGTGTCCATCGCTACCAATGGCCGAAGGACAAGGAACAGGTTCTCGTGCTGGACCTGAAACACCGCGACAAGCTCTTCGCCGGATCGATATTGCAAGTGAACGGGAACGAGATCACGGGTGAGCGCCGGAGCGCATCCTGGGCGAAGGACCAGCACCTCTACTTCTGCATCCGCACGAACAAGCCGATGTTCCCCTCGGTGACACCGCTGCCCGGTGACCCGCCACCCTCACGAACGCCGGGCAGTAAGACCACGCAGGTCTTCATCCTCGGCAAGTCGGACGGCACGCCCCTGATCGTGAAGGTGGGCATCAGTGCGGTGAGCGTGGAAGGTGCCCGCAAGAACCTCGATGCGGAGACGCCCGGCTGGGATTTCGATGCCGTGCGCCAGCAAGCCGAAGGCGCTTGGAACGCCAAGCTGGGGAAGATCGAAGTGACCGGGGGCAATCGCGAGCAACAGCGCATCTTCTACTCGGCGCTCTACCACTGCTACGTTGCCCCGTACATCTTCAACGATGTGGACGGCAACTACCGGGGCATGGACGGCGAAGTACACCACGCGGATCACAATGTGTACACGGTCTTCAGTCTGTGGGACACCTTCCGCGCGTTGCACCCGCTGATGACGATCCTGGAGCCGGACATGACGAACGACTTCATCAAGACCTTCCTGCTGCACTACCAGCAAGGCGGCAAGCTGCCGGTGTGGGAGCTATGGGGCAACGAGACCAACTGCATGGTCGGTTACCACAGCGTGAGCGTGATCGCCGATGCGTACTTGAAGGGGATCCGTGGCTTCGATGCGGAGCTGGCCTTGAAAGCCATGGTGGCCAGTGCCATGCAGGACAACCCTGGTTTGAACGCGTACCGGACCAAGGGCTATATCAGCAGTGAGGATGAGAGCGAGAGCGTGAGCAAGACGCTGGAGTACGCATATGATGATTGGTGCATCGCACAAATGGCCAAAGCGATGGGCAACGACAGCATCGCAGCGGTATTCCAGGCCCGTTCACGCCATTGGCAGAACGTGTTCGATCCGGGAACGCGCTTTCCGCGCGCCAGGCGGAACGGTGGGTTCCTGGAGCCCTTCGATCCGTTCGAGGTGAACTTCAACTTTACCGAGGCGAACGCATGGCAATACTCCCTCTTCGTTCCCCACGACATGGACCGGTTCGCGTACTGGTTCGGCGGTACAAGGCTCCTCGAGCCTCCGTACCTTCTTGACGCGAAACAGGGCTTGACCAAGCGGCTCAACGACCTCTTCACCGTGTCGTCCGCCACCACAGGCCGCGACCAGTCCGACATCACGGGTCTTATCGGGCAATACGCCCATGGCAATGAACCGAGCCATCACGTGGCCTATCTCTACAACTACGTCGATCAACCGGAGAAAGCCAGGTCACTGGTGGACCGCATCATGTCGGAGATGTACCACGACGCACCGGACGGGCTTTCCGGCAACGAGGATTGTGGCCAAATGAGCGCGTGGTATGTGATGAGCGCCCTGGGCCTGTACCCCGTGGTCCCGGGCAGCGACCTTTACTGGACCGGTACTACTCCTTTCGATGAGGTCAGCGTCACGCTGCCTGCTGGAGGCCGGTACCACGCCTTGTCCCGGTCAGTGAACAATGGTTTGCCGACCGCCTTGGGAGCCTCGGCCGGGTTGTGGCCGACAGTGCGCCATGCGACGATGGTCGGTGGCCTTGAACTGAGCCTCGCTGATGGCCCGCCCGTGGATACAACACGTTCAGCCATCTTCCCCAAGGATGGGATGGGATATCGAAGTCCTTTCATTTCCTCGGCATCCACCACGTTCACGGACTCTCTCCTCGTGTACGTCCATCACTTCGGCGGTGGAACCGTTGACGTGATCCGCGATGGGCACGCCATGATGTACGACGATGCGAAAGGTCCGATAGAGCTCATCATCCGTGAACCGGGCGACGTTCTCGCGGAGACGTTCGGCGATACCGTCACCGCCCACTTCACTCGGATCGAAGGTGGTCGCACCATCCAATTGGAGAGCACGTTCGCCAACCAGTATGCCGCCGGCGGCGATCAAGCGCTCATCGATGGCCTGCGCGGTGGCACCGACTTCCGCACCGGCGAGTGGCAGGGCTTCCGTGAGCACGATGTACTCGCCACGGTCGACCTCGGCCAAGTGAAGAAACTGCAGCGCGTTGGCCTGAGCGTACTGCAGGACCAGAATTCGTGGGTCTGGTATCCGGCTTCGGTGAACTTCGCATGGAGCACCAACGGCCGGACATGGAGCAGTCTCACGGTGGACAATACGATCGACCGCAAGGCCGATGGTGGCATGATCGCCGAAATGTGGACGGACATCATCGGCAAGAAGGCCCGTTATGTGAAGGTCACCGCAAGGAATGCCGGCCCCTGCCCTGACTGGCATCCGGGAAAGGGTGGCACCACCTGGATCTTCGCCGATGAGATCCTGATCGAGGCGGAGTGATGGTCCGCAGGAATTCGCTGACAACTGCTGGCCGGGCTGGAGCCCGGCGGACCCGAACACCGGCCCCTGCCTTGGCTGCCATCCAGGCAAAGGCGGCACCACCTGGATCTTCGCCGATGAGATCCTGATCGAGGCTGAATAAACGGTCGGCCGGCACCAGCCCGGCCGACCGGGACGAAAGAAGAACGCCCGGCTTTCGCCGGGCGCTCCAGTTTGAATTGTTCAGAGCTTCTATCGCACCACTTGGAGCTGCTCCGTCTTGGACCAGGTATCCGTGGAGAGGCGCACCGCATAGTTACCGTTGGTCAGGGAGCCCAGGTCGAAGCGCTCCGTACGACCGATGGTCGCATTGAACTGTTCGCTCATCACCAAGCGGCCCATCATGTCCATCACATCCATGTTGACCCTGCCGGTGATCCCTTCGGCCAAACGGACATACACATCCGCGTTGGTGGGGTTCGGGAACATGGCGAAGCGATCGATGGTGTACTCGTTCTCACCGACCAGACCGCAACCCACGGTCCAGTACAGCGGCGGGAAGCCTTGACCGGTGGCGCAGGAACCCTGTTGGCTGCTGATCACCAGCAAGGTGAGCGCGTTGTCAGGATTGCTGCTCGAAATGGACAGGCCGTCCAACTGTCCGCCCTGGTTGCCCATGTAGACGATCTGCGCGGAAGTATCCAGACCATTGAAGATCTGGATGTAGTCGTTCACCAAGAGCGCGCCGTAGCCGAAGTTCAACGTGATCGGATCGCTCGTACCGCTGGTGTACACGAACCAAGCCGTGTCCGCATTGGTGTAGCAGTACTCCTGTCCGGTGGGGTCGCAGGCCGTGTTGATGCAGTTCGATGCGGCGTAGCTGTATTCCGGGCTCACCTGACGGCACAGTGCATTGTTCGCGCTCTCCACGATCACATGCACCAAGGAATCCACAGGGAAGGGGCCTGCGGTGTACGTTCCCGTCTGCACACCGGTGATCGTGTCGCCGTTCAGCGTATTGCGGATGATCAGGCTCGGCACATTGGTCCCCAGCTCGGTCACGGTCACCTCCACCACGAATCCATTATGGATGCAATCAGGCACCTGTTCGAAGGTCACCGCCGGGTTCGTGCAATCCAGGCACGCCACGGTCCAGTTCACGGGGATGAAGCCCCAGGTCCCGTCCGAGCAGTTGATCGATCCATCTGATGTGAAGTGTACCCACAGCGCATTGTCCACGTTGTTGGAAACGGCCGGATCCACCGTGCTCATGTCCTGCCCCCCGTTATTGCCGTAGTAGATCTGCTGGGCGCCGCCATGGTTCCCGTTGCGGATGTCCACGCGGTCGCAGCACGATTCCAGGTTGCCCGCGTTCCACCGCAGGGCGATCGGGTATTGCGTATCGCTCTGGTACACGATCGTGGTATCCCAGCCGTTCCCGTAGCAGTCCTCGTAGTCGGTCGAAGCGCAGCTGATCTGGGCGCAGGGCGGGTTGTTGGTGAACGATGGCGAGACCATGTTGCAAAGCGTGTTCACGTCCGCGTTCAGGGTATACTGGATCTGGGTTCCGTAGGCGAAAGGCCCCGAGCTGGTCACCCCGGTATCGCTGATCTGGATCACGTCCGTATTCAGCGTGTTCGTCAACTGCAGCGAGGGGTCCGAGCCGATGCTGGTGATGTGCGTATTGATCATGAACGTGCTGTCCTCGCAGTTCAATTCCATGCTGAAGGTCGCGTCCGGTTGCGTGCAATCCAGACAACCAACGGTCCATTCCCACGGAACGAAGTTGAAGCCGTTGTCCCCACAGCTCGTGAACGCGTTCGACACCAGTTCCACATAGATGGCCGGACCTTGGGAGATCAACAGCAGCCCGTTGCCGAAGTCGTGGTCCGTGAACTGCCACTCGATGCCCTGCTGGTAGTTCGCCCACAGGATCGGCGCGTTCGCGTCCACCCCGTCGTAGATGGTGAGCGAATCGTAGAACCAGCCCTGCAGGTAGAGGGAGTTCCAAAGCATCGCCAAGGACTCCGGACCGTTGTTCTGATAGAGCCAAACGGTCTGGTCGTTGTTCGTGTAGCAATAGGACTGGATCAATGCGGGGTTACCGCAGGTGATCTCGATGGGACAGTAAGTGTTGACGAAGGTGCCGAGTTCCACATTGCACAGCGAGTTCGCATCGTTCACCAGCGTGATGGTCACCGGATTGCCCAGCGGGAACGGCCCGACCGTATAGGTTCCGGGGGTCGTCACCAGCGTTCCCGGCACACCTACATCGTTACCGATCTCCAATTCCGTGTCCGTACCCAGATCGGTCACGTTCACCGAAACCGTGAAGCCCTGCGCATCGCAATCCGTGACAGCCGGTCCTGCGGTGCCAGTCGCGGGGGTGCAGTCCAAGCAACCGACCGTGTAGTTCCAGGGCAGCGCGTTCCCGTCCGAGCAACCCGTGAATGCAGTGGACGTGAACTTGAGCGTGAGCGCGAATTCCGGGTTCGTCGAGGTCCAACTCAGGCC
>JAGODO010000048.1 GCA_017998165.1 Flavobacteriales bacterium
CGGGCGCTGGAGGCGCAACGCCTTGTGCAGTCGCCTCCTCGAACGCAGCAGCTCGATCGGTGAGGTACGGCTCTCCAGGTGGAAGAACGATACCTCGGCACCATGATCCACGAACGCACGGGCCTGTTGCTTCGAATCACCGAATTCCTCTCCGCTCTCCGCGTCCGGGATCACCACCAGTACGTTGATGTCCGTCGTCCCCCGGCGTGCGCGCCGGATGAGTTCGCTGCGCACGTACCGCACGTCGCGCCAGGTGGCCCATCCCAGGTAGCACAAAGCAAGGATGAGCACCACGCCCATGGTGTACCAAGGCGTCGGGACGAACAAGTGTACCGTTCCGCCGAACAGCAGGATGATCAGTGCCACGACCAGGTTCACACCGTTGCGAGGGGTCTGGTAGTACGCATCGAGCACACTGCGCATGCCATTGAAGAAGGCGAACGGCAGGCCCGCCAGGAAGACCAAACGACAGGTCAGGATCAGATCATCCGAAGCTTCACCCAGATAAATGCGCAGGAAAGGCGTGGCCAACAGCTCGAAGCCGGCCACCAGGGCGATGGAGGCCGCTGCCACGATGCGCGTCATCTGGCCCACGCGCACTTCCAGTCCCGCATGGTCGCCACTGGACAATTGCGCGCTTGCCGCCGGCAGCAGCAGCAGTGCCACCGGACTGAACACCGCGGCGGCCAGGTTCAACAGCGTGCAGCCGAAGGCGTGATCCGCCGCCAGTTGAGGGAAGGTGCGGACCACGATGAACACCGGCACCGTGAGCAAAGCCCCCAAAGCGATGTCGCCCGGCACGCGCGGAAGCCCGTAGCGCAGGATCTCCGCCCGCTCCCTTTTGCTCGAACCGATCCCGCGCGCCAGCAGATCCGGCGCGATGGACCCGATCGCCGTGCCGCACCAGGCGAGCCCTGTAGCCCACAGCACGAAACGCAGATCATCGAACACCGCGAAGGCCAGGCACGGCCAAATGGCCAGGTTGAGCAACTGGACCGAGTTCGCGAGCGTGATCCGCCCGCTTCCGCGCAGGTAGCCGTAGGCCACGCCGTGCAGGGCGATGCCGAAGGTCATCACCCCCATCGGAAGCGCCAGCGGGATCTCGTCACGCGTGCCGAAACACGTCCAGGAGATCCAACCAGGAGCGAGGAAGCAGCACACGCACGCGATCAGGCCCAATGGCCCCACCCACGACAATGCACCGAGCAGATACCTGCGCCGTGCCGCGTCCTCCCTGCCCATCGCGATGAAGCGCGTAAGACCCACCATGGTGCCCATCAACACCACCGGGAAGGCGAAGGCCACCGTGCGGCGAACGATCACATAACGGTCGAAATCGTGATCGCTGCTCGCCTTGGCCAAGCGGAAGACGAGCACCATGCCCAGCATGCTCAGCCCCTCCGTAGCGAAAGTGGCCAGCGTATCGCGTCCTCCCGGACCGCGCAGCATCTGCGCCACCTTGCCGATCATTGCCGCGCGAAAATACCCCGTAGAGACATGTGCCCATGTGGCCATGTGCCCATGGGTCTATGACAGTGCGGACGCCCGGTATCACAGAGCGGCGATCGGATCCCATGAAGATGTCCTGAGCGGTGCTTCTTCCATGGGCAGATGCCTTCCTTCTCGGTTCATCCCGCGCATTTGCCGCCGGACACGGACCGGTATCTGCTGTCAACCCACACCAATTACATTCACGGCATCAACCCTGACTGATGGACTTCTTCCAATGGCACTGGTGGGCGGGTGTGGCCCTGATACTGCTGATCGCCGAGATCTTCGTGCCCGGCTTCTTCCTGCTGTGTCTGGGCATCGGCTGCGCTGGTGCGAGTATCACGGCGGCCATCGGGCTCGGCTCAGCCGCGCAGCTCATCGCCTTCAGCGCGCTGTCCCTCCTGGCCTTCTTCACCATCCGACCGCTGCTCATGAAGCGCTTCTGGAAGGACAACGGCGTGAAGACCAATGTGGATGCACTCGTCGGCCAGCGCGGCAAAGTGAGCCAGGATTTCGACCCCGGACTACGCCTCGGGCGTGTGGCCGTGGGCGGTGACGACTGGCGCGCCGAATCCGTCAATGACAAGCCGCTCCGCATCGGGGACCTCGTTGAGGTCGTTCGTGTGGAGAGCAACACCGTTATCGTGAAACCGCTGGAATAATCCGACAGCACTGTTACTTGTCCTTGCTGATCGACAACTTCCCCCTGCCCTGTTACTGACCCCACACCACCCCATCCATGGAACCCGGAACCATCATTCTCATCCTGCTCGCGCTCTTCGTCGTCTTCATCGTGGCCAAAGGCCTGCGCATCGTGCAGCAGAGCGAGGCCATGGTGATCGAACGCCTCGGCAAGTACCAGAAGACGCTGAACGCGGGCATCAACGTGATCATCCCCATCGTGGACAAGCCACGCGAGATCATCTCCCGCTTCACGCGCGACCTTCCCGATGGGAACAAGTACGTCCAGTTCATCAAGAAGGAACGCTTGGACCTGCGTGAATCCGTGTTCGACTTCCCCAAGCAGAACGTGATCACCAAGGACAACGTGATGACGGAGATCAACGCTCTCCTGTACTTCCAGGTGATCGACCCGGTGAAGGCCATGTACGAGATCGAGAACCTGCCGATGGCGATCGAGAAGCTCACCCAGACCACGCTCCGGAACGTGATCGGGGAAATGGACCTGGATGAATGCCTGACCAGCCGCGATACGATCAACGGCAAACTGCGCGCGATCCTGGACGAGGCCAGCCACAAGTGGGGCGTGAAGGTGAACCGAGTGGAACTGCAGGATATCAACCCGCCGCGCGATATCCGTGAGGCGATGGAGAAGCAGATGCGCGCCGAACGCGACAAGCGGGCGCAGATCATCGATGCCGAGGGCAGCAAGCGCGCCGCAGTACTCCAGGCCGAGGGTGTTCAGCAAGCACAGATCACAACAGCCGAGGGCCAGAAGCAGGGCCAGATCCTCGAGGCGGAAGGCGATGCCCAATCCCGCATCCGCCGTGCGCAAGGTGAAGCCGAAGCCATCCGCTTGGTGTCGCAGGCGATCCAAGGCACCCGCTCCGATCCCGCCAACTACCTCATCGCCATGAAGTACCTGGAAACGCTGAAAGAGATGACCAGCGGCCAGAACAACAAGGTGATCTACATCCCCTACGAGGCCACCGGCGTGCTCAGCAGCGTAGGCGGCATCAAGGAGATGCTGGATGCGAACAGGACGTTGAAGAACTGACGCCTCTGTGACCGGTGAGCCCCGCTGCAAATACAGCGGGGCTCGCGCTTTTCCATAACTACCTTCACATCATGTTCGGGTGGACCAATTTCAACCAAGAAATGACTAAATCACCTTTTGGATCCGGCATGTGGCTACGTCTGTCCATTCTCGTACAGACCATTAGCCTGGTGACGCCTGCGGCCGCCCAGACGGATCACCCGTTCCCGGATAGTGCCGCTATGTGGGTGCAGTACTGGGAAATGATGGTCACCCCTCCTCCGCTACCCCAGTTCGAATGGCAGGGCACATCCAACATCTGCTTCAACGGGATGGATACTGTGATAGACGGAACAGCGTTCACGTGTGTGGACCAGTGCGACATGGGCTACATGGGAGCGCTGCGTGAAGATTCCGGCAAGGTGTATTTCCTGCCTGCGGATTCATTGCAGGAGTATACCCTCTATGACTTCACACTCTTGGAAGGCGACACGGTATTCGATGTATTCGTTGACAATGGGTTCGCATACGATGGCTGGACCAGCTGGCCGGAATTGTTCGACTACTACGTTACTCAGGTCGACACCATCACGGGTCGGAAGGTGATCAACTTGTCCGTCTTGAATGATTTCGGACCAGGTCAGGTCTGGATCGAAGGATTAGGCTCACCGTTCGGTCTCTTCGCAAGAGGAGACCCGATCAACGTTTCCGGGACATGGGCCGGTATTTACTGCATGAGCCATGTGGACACGACCTGGTTCTTCAACGCAGGGTGGTTCGAGGGATATCCTGGGACCTGCGCACCACAGTACGTAGGTCTCCGGGAGCAGGTCGATCCAACAA
Organism: Flavobacteriales bacterium; assembly: GCA_017998165.1. Classification (GTDB taxonomy): domain Bacteria; phylum Bacteroidota; class Bacteroidia; order Flavobacteriales_F; family PHOS-HE28; genus PHOS-HE28. The sequence continues at coordinate 4,052 of JAGODO010000048.1, forward strand.
CCCATATGTCGCCGAATCCAACAAGCGGACGAGCAACGCTTGGACCGGGCATTCTGCCACACACCACCGTGGTCGTTTCGGACTGTGTAGGTCGGGCAGTTGAGGCGCTGGTTCAACCAGCCTCCGGCATCGTTCAGATCGACCTCTCCCACGAACCGGACGGCCTGTACTGCGTTACGTTGATATCCGATCGCGGAAGAAGCACCCATCGGATCGTGAAGTACCACGGTCATGAATAGTCTGGATAGATGACCGAAACCTTCCTCTCCGAACTTTCATTGGATGCTTAGCTACTCCACTCTTTCAGAAGCCGTGAACGACCTGCAAAAGCGCGGGTACACCGATGATCTCGCACTGTCCGAGCATTGCTTGGTCTGCGATGCGCGCGGGTTGAACCTGGACCCCGCCGAGTTCGAGATCGATGAGTTCCACCGCTTCGAGGGCAACAGCGACCCGGAGGACCAGAGCATCGTATACGCCATCAGCTCGAAGCACCATGACATCAAAGGCATCCTCGTGAACGCCTATGGCATGGACGCATCGCCGATGACCCAGGCGATGGTGGCGAAGTTGGCCACGCACTGAGATCATCCGCAGATGATGCGGATGATGCACTGGGACGACCTTCAGTCCCGTTATCCATGCACGGAGCCGCCAATGCTCCGCCACATGTTGTTCTCATTCGCCCGCCCGCTCACCGCGGTGCCCGCACTCCTGTCGCTTCCCGCTCTCGCGCTCACCATCCCGCAGGATATCCCGCTCAACGAGGTGGAAGATCCTGTCATCCGCTCGGAGGTGATGGAATTGGGCGGCTATCAGGAACTGGTCATGGAATTCACTACCCCTTCTCTGACCGAGGTTCCGCTGTTCTCCAACTCGCCTGGGCACTTGGAATTCCGCGGCGATGGGCTGCGGGTCCGCATCGAAGCCCAGCCGTTCGACCACCCGAAGTGGGTGAAGAGGTCGCATGGCATATGGATGCTCGAAGACCAGACCTTGCTCGGCTGGTCGCCCGGAGAGTCGCACTCACGACTCGGCCGCCTGGAGATCGTCGTAGATGGCTACGTCGTAGACCTCCCGACGGCGGCTTGGTCGGATGTCTTCGATGCGCCGCTCCGCCGCGAAGACCTGCCGTTCGCCTCGGTGATGCGCTCACGCGACGGGGTACGGACCTACGTACATCTACAGGCTGGTGACGCCGAGGACGCCAGCATGGTCACATGGGTCTTCGAGCGCGATCGATACCTGTACCGCGTGGTGGATCCGCTGCCTTGATCCGGCTCGAGCGGCAAGCATAGGTTTGCCACATGCGCGCCACCCACACCCTGCTCTCCTCTGCGTTGTGCCTGCCGATGCTCGGGCAATCCATCGTCAGTGGGCCCATGCCCGGCTATAGCGAATGCCACGAAGGCATCATCTGGTTGCAGACAGACAGGCCGTGCAAGGCCGGCATGATGTACTGGGAGGAGACCGAGCCAGCCAACATCCACTACGCGGCTGAAGCCCTGGCCGAAGCGAAAAACGCCTTCGCCGTGGACCTCATCGCCGATCAGGTGGAACCCGGCAACACCTACCGCTACCGCGTGCTGTTGGACGATATGCCGGTGGAAGTCACCGACACCCTGCGCTTCCACACGCAGGCACTTTGGAAGTACCGCACCGAACCACCGGACTTCACGCTGGCCACAGGAAGCTGTGCCTACATCAATGAGCCCGCCTACGACCGGCCCGGCAAACCCTACGGCGACGGTTATGGCATCTTCAACAGCATCGCCGACGAGCACCCGGACCTTATGCTGTGGCTGGGAGACAACGTCTATCTGCGCGAGCCCGATTGGGGCACTTGGAGCGGTATCCTGCACCGCTACACGCATACACGCTCCACCCCCGAACTGCAGCGGCTCTTGCGCGGAACACATCATTACGCCATCTGGGACGACCATGACTTCGGCCCGAACGATGCGGACGGCAGCTTCGCGAACGCGGCCCTCACCCAAAAGGCCTTCGATCTCTTCTGGCCGAACCCGCCCGGCACCGCGCCCGGTGTCGAAGGCATCGCGACGATGTTCTCGTGGTCCGACGTGGACTTTTTCCTGCTCGACGACCGCACATTCCGCGTGCCACCTGACGTGGTGACCGACACGGCCGTGATGTTCGGCGACGACCAGTTGGACTGGCTGATCCGGGCGCTGAAGTACAGCGACGCGACCTTCAAGATCGTGGCCTCAGGCGGGCAGATCCTGAACAGCGGCGCTGTCTACGAGAATTTCGCGACATACCCGCGCGAACGTAAACACCTGCTCGACCGGCTGAACGCCGAAGGTCTGCAGAACGTCATCTTCCTCACCGGCGACCGGCACCACAGCGTGTTGAGCAGAATGGACCAGCCCAACGGGCTCCCGCTTTACGACCTGACGGTATCCCCGCTGACCAGCGGCACACATGAGCCCAAAGAGGAGAACAAGTTCGCCGTGGAAGGCACCCTGGTGGTCGAGCGCAACTTCGCGACCCTGCGTTTCAGCGGGCCGAAGAAAGAACGGCTTCTCACCGTGACCGTTCGTGATGCGTCCGGGAAGGCGCGCTGGGAAAAGTCCATCAAGGCCGTACAGCCGAAGTAGGGCCTGTATTTTCGTCGCCCGGTTCCATTTCCGTCATCCCTTCGGCCTAGACCATGCGCATCAGCTACCTCTTTCTGGCCGCCTGCCTGGCGGCCTGTACTTCTTGTGAAGACAAGCCCGGCACCACAGCGGCGAACGCGTCCGGCACATCCGCCAACAACGCGGCCACCACACCCGGCTGTCCTCCGGCCCGAACGCCAGACGACTGGCACACGGTCGATTCCCTTTTTGCGGCCATGGGCGGCGTGAACGGCAAAACCGTGGCGGACCTCTTCGTGGGTGATGGCTACTACACCATGAAACTGCTGGAAGCGGGTGCCAAGGTGATCGCTTCGGACGATGACCCGCGCAACCTCGAAGCGCTCGAGGCCAGGAAGAAGGAACTGGGCATCTGCGACGAGCGGCTGGAGATCCGCGCATCCGTAGCGGGAACGCCGAACCTGTCGATGAACGAAGTGGATGTGGCCCTCTGCACGCGGCAGCTCCTGAGCATCCCGGATCCCACCGGTTTTTTCACCAAGGTGCGGAGCAGCGTCCGGTTCCCAAGCAGCCTGTTCATCGTGAATTTCCTTCCCGAACAGACCCCGGTAGGGCCACCCTTGGACCAGCGGATACCCGAAGACCGCGTGATGGACGCCATGGAACCCTGTGGGTTCACGGACATCGGATCGTACTCCAAGAAGATGCCCTACCGCTACATGGTGCAGGCCCAGATGTTCGCAGGCGAACCCGGAGAGGTGGAAGCCATGATGCAGGACGCCGGGCAGCCCCAGCAATAGCCCTGCCTAAGAGCCTGTTTGGAATCTCTTCAAACTCGTCCCTCGGTCCCTTTTCCGTCCATGCTTCCCCTGAAAATAATCCCGTAAGCACCGCTACGCGATGATTTTCAGGCTGTGCCTGACCGAAAAATGACCTCGAGGTCCTTCGTTCAAGAGATCCCAAACAGGCTCTAAGGGCGCGCATCGGGTTTCTTGTACCCGATGAAGATGTTCGCCCAGATGATCTTGCTCAGCGCGTAAACGTAGGGACCGCCGAAGATCATGATCCCAGCCATCGCGATGATGATCCAATAGAGCGGCATCCTGGGTGCCAGCAGGCGGAGCAGAAGGAATGTCATCAGGCATATCCCCACGCCCAAGCCGTAGGCCACGTACATCGCCCCGTAGTAGAAACCGGGCTCCATCTCGTAGCTACGGCCACACTTCGGACAGTCCTTCAGGAGGTCGCCCGCTTTGGACAGGTCATACGGATGGGACTGGAAGAACCGTCCTTCATGGCAATGAGGAAAGGTGAGCGTAAGCACACTATAGAGGCGTGTGGCCTTGAGATCCATGCCGCAAAGAAAGCGGCCCTGACACCACTACTGCTTCGGCACCTCGACCGGCACGACTTGGGGCGGGGCCACCGGGGGCTGCTTTGGAGCCTCTTTCGGAGCCTCCTTCGGCAGCAGTTTCACACTGATGCCATCGATGTAGTAGTAGGCGTACTTGTTGTCCAGTCCATCGATCATCCGCTTGGTCTCGAAGTCCGCTGCCGGATAGGTGCCGATGATGATGTACTGTTCGCCGCCGTCCGCTTCGAACGTCCCCTTCACCTCCACCCATTTGCCCTTCTCTTCCATGATCTTCTCCACGGAGACCTGCGGCTTCTGGCGCAGGAACCGCCGGTGCTGCTCGCTGAGCCTTTCGAGCGAGCAGTAGGCCCCGATCCCCGAGACAGCGCGGTCGCTGTTGCCTGAAAGCGCGATCCAGAACGTCACTTCGTACTCACGGTCCTCCTGAAGCGGCTTCAGCAGGTCGGTGATGATGTACTCCGAGTACGAACTCCAGCCGGACACGAAGGGGTCGTCGCCCTCATCGAAACTGCGCTTCTCATCGTCCTTCCATGCGAAGAAGCCCGCATAATGATCGCCTTCCTGCGGGTCCATCTTCCCATAGTCGTTCACCGGAATGCCAACGGTCTTGCCCGGCGCGGATTTGCTGAACAGCTCGGAGTAGCCGATCGTCACATTGTTCCAGCCCACGGCATGCTTGATCATGTCATAGGTGTCCGGTTCGCCCTCCACGAATTCGAAGCCGCCGTTCCGGACGTGTTCGACGAGTTCGGGCTGTTGGGCAGTGGCGGCCAGCGCCGCGGTGAAGGCGAAGCAAGAAAGCGAGCGTACGGTCATGCGCATAGAGCGTGGCTTGGTGCCGCACCCGCTGCCAAAATAGGTGCCAAGCCGCGAAGCGTCCAGAACAGCCCTTACTTCAGCTTGTTCGCGAAGGCCTTGCGGAACTTCTCCACCTTCGGCCGGATCACCATCTGGCAATAGCCCTGTTCGGGGTTGTTCGCGAAGTAGTCGCGGTGGTAGTTCTCCGCCGGGTAGAACGTGGTGAGGGCCGCGATCTCCGTAACGATCGGGCGCGGGAATGCTCCGCTCTTGTCCAATTCGACCTTATAGTGCTCGGCTGTGGCCTTCTGCTCCGCGTTGCGGTAGAAGATGGCCGATCGGTACTGGGTGCCCACGTCCGCGCCTTGGCGGTTGAGCGTCGTGGGGTCGTGCGTCTGCCAGAACACCTCCAGGATCTCCGGCAAGGTGACCACCGACGGATCGAAGATGATCTCAGCCACTTCGGCATGCCCCGTTTCCCCCGTACAGACACTCTTGTAGTCGGGGTTTTTCATCGCGCCGCCGGTATATCCGGGCAATACGGACTTCACCCCGTTCAGTTCTGCGAAGACGGCCTCAACACACCAGAAGCAGCCCGCTCCCAGAACGATCGTGTCGGTTGCGGAGGTCGTCCCTGTCTCTTGCTGGATCATTGGTTCAGCGATGTTGGTCGTGTGTCCGTTCGGCGGGTTCTGTGCGCAGGAGATCAGCGCGAAGGTGGTTCCCCAGGCGATCCATCCGGAGCGTTTGTGCGGTATCAGCAGGTTCATTCGGTTTTCCCGTTCCGGCTCTGTTCATTTTCCCGGACATCGGGCACAGAGATACGCGCACCGGGTATCGATCGGATCACGTTCGGTGCTTGCGGACCAGTGCCTTGCCCAGCCGCTCCACCACGCCCGTGACCAAGGCATTGCCCATGAAGAACGCGCGCCATCCATCCGGCACACCGGCCGTGTGGTTGTCCGGGAACATGTTCAATCGTTCCAATTCAACGGGCGTCAAGCGGCGATAGCGGCCATCCGGCGTGCGGACCACATGCTTGAACCGCGAAGGACCGGGGCCTCCTTCACCGGTAACGATCGTGCGTGATGGACTGTCCAACGCATCCGGAAAGGTCATCGCCCCTTCCGCGTAGTGGTACTCATGGCCGTTGGCCGAGGTGCGCAACTCCTTCTTCGCCCCCTTCAGGTGTTTCCACTTGGGCATATCCCGTTTGGCGATGAAGTAGTCGCGCGGCACCTCTGCGGCCGGCACGAGCACGTCCCCCAGCACTTTGCCCAACGCTGGTTCGGCCTTCACCTTCACCGTCCACACGGTGCCGCGGTGCATGAAACCCGTATTTTGGAAAGGCGAACGCTGCTTGCGCGTGTTGAACGTACGTGTCAGCCGCGCCAGGTCCGCGTCCAGTTCGAATCGCATGCAGGCACCGACCGCTTCGGCATGCGGGAATGCGTCGGCGAACAAGCCCTCCCGCAGCAACCGGTCTTCCGCTTCGAACGTTTTTTTCGGCAGCCGCACGCCCAGTTCGCCGAAGATGAACACGCGTTTGCGCCGTTGCGGCATGCCGTGCTCGGCAGCGTTGACCACCCGCCATTCCACCGTGTAACCGAGCGCGCTCAGGGACGAGAGCATCACCGCGAAATCGCGCCCGCGCTGGCTGGCCGGCGATCCGAGAAGCCGGTCAACGTTCTCCAGCAACAGGTACTTGGGCTTGTGCTTCTTCTGGGTGAGGATGCGATGGATCTGCCACCACAGGATGCCCTTCCTGCCCACCAGACCCTTCGCGTTCTTCAGCGTGCTCGCCACGGAGTAGTCCTGACACGGGAAGCCCCCCACCAGCAGGTCATGGTCAGGGATGGCCTCGGTCTTCACCGATGCGATGTCGGCGCACACATGATGCTCAGCGCCGAAACGCGCCACATACACATCACTCGCGTGCTGCTTCTTCTTGCCCGGCTCCCACTGGTTGCTCCACACCACATCGAACGCCCCGGCCTTCTCCAGCCCGATGCGGAAACCACCGACGCCGGCGAACAGTTCCACAACACGCAACGCGCGGACGGAAGAACGTGGGCGAGGCTTGTTCGTCTTCTTCAACGTGACCGAGGGATCGTGCGACACTTTACAGCGGAAGGCGGCCCGATCCGGCCGCCTTCCTGTTGAGCGGGAAACGGGATTCGAACCCGCGACCCTCAGCTTGGGAAGCTGATGCTCTACCAACTGAGCTACTCCCGCTTATCGGCCGCGAAAGTAGGCGCGTGGACGCAACCGTGGGCCACGTCAGCCCGCTTGGAGCTTAACCTACTTTTGACAGCCTCCTAACCCTGACCTCACCCCATATGTCTCACTTCGCAGCCGAAAAGCAAGACCCGCAAATGGCCGGTGCGATCTCCCAGAAGGTGCTGTTGGTGGACGATGAGCAGGATATCCTGGAACTGCTGCGTTACAATTTGGAACGCGAGGGCCTCAAAGTCTTCACCGCGAACAATGGCCGGGATGGCCTGAAAGTCGCCAAGGCGGAGCGCCCCGACCTGATCGTACTGGACATCATGATGCCCGGCATGGACGGCGTGGAGGTTTGCAACCAGTTGCGTGCCCTGCCCGAATTCAAGCAGACGCTGATCACCTTCCTTACCGCACGCGGTGAGGACTATTCGCAGATCGCCGGCTTCGACGCGGGTGCCGATGACTACATCACCAAGCCCGTGCGGCCCAAGGTCTTCGTGAGCAAGGTGAAGGCCTTGTTGAAACGCTCGGGCAGTGGCAAGAACGACGAGAAGACCATCGAATCCAACGGCGTAACGCTCGACCTCGAAAAAGTCCTCGTGCGCAATGGTGGCCATGAGCTGAAGCTGCCGAAGAAGGAATTCGAACTCCTGGCCCTGCTGATGAGCAAGCCCGGCAAGGTCTTCAAGCGCGATGAGATCTACGCGCACATCTGGGGCGACGGACTCTTTGTGGGCGACCGCACGATCGACGTGCATATCCGCAAGCTCCGCGAGAAGATCGGCGACGACCGCATCGGTACCGTGAAGGGCATCGGCTACAAGTTCGAGTCCTGAGCCTTCCGCTTTCGTCCAGAAGTCTACATTTGCCGCCTGCCTGCGGTAGGCAGGCCCGATACAACGTTCGGGGTGTAGCGCAGCCCGGTTAGCGCGCGTCGTTCGGGACGACGAGGCCGGAGGTTCGAATCCTCTCACCCCGACAAGTTCAAAAGCCCTTGCGACGAAGCCGCAGGGGCTTTTTCGTAGCGTGAAGCTCCCCATGGCGGATAGCCCATCCTCAGGCGATCCCACACTGCCCTGCGCGGTCAGGCGCAGCTCGGACGCATGCAGGACGCCCCCGCCTGCATCTTTTCGTTCACATCACGAATATCAATCACTTGATAATCAAATCATAGACGCCATTAACTCCTTGGCCGTTCCCTGCCCATTCACATCCTTTGCCTGTTTCGTCGAAAACCACAGGCATCCCTTCCGGGGGTACCCTCGTCTACGTTCTCGGAACCATGTCACGCGCTTTCAAAATATCGCTCATCCTGAAGAGCCGGAACAGCCTACCGGTGTACAAGGACCTTGCGAAGCTCAGCGATGTGGAGCTGGATGACCAGGTGCGCGCCATCGTGCGTCGCATGCGGGCCAACGAAAGCGGGATCATCGCCCGGATGACCCTGCGCCAGCCCACGTTCAGCTTGAACTGAGCCAACAAGGACCTGTCGCACCGCTGTTGATAAGCCGCGCTCGACCGCATTGACCGCCCTGAGGGCCGGTCGATGCCCCTTCTATATTCGCCCCCGTTAAAACACGACCGCGATGAGCGACCATCACCACGAAGGGCACTTCCCGGAAGAAGCTGAACAGAACGAGATCGGTGGCCCGGTCCTCGTGGCCCTGGGCCTCTTGGGCAGCATCGTGCTGGTCATCTGGGCGATGATGTGAGCCTCGGTCAGAGGTCTCCCGCCCTTTCCAGGTATTCGTCCCGGCGCACCAGCGTGTACCAGTTCTCGCTGAGTTCGAGAAACCCGTGTTCAAAACAGAACACGTACACGTTCCCCTTCATCGTGCGGTAGATGTTCGTGTGGTACATGAAGTTGTACCCCTTCTGCACGAGCTTGTCCCGGTGTACTTTTTTGGTTCCCTGCGCCCCGTCGTTCAGTTCCATCAGGATCCGCCGGTTGCGCTTCAACGCGTTCACCACGTTGCGCACGTAGTTGATGGGCGCGTTGTTGCTTCGGTAGTGATAGATGTTGCGGCAGGCGTCCGAGCAGAATTTCTTGTCCGTTCGCCCCTTAACGGGCTCACCGCACTCCAGGCAGACCTTGCTTTCGACTTGGCGCATCGATCCGAAAGTAAGCGCCTCGGGCAAACCTCCATGGCTCGGTCGTTGTTCGCTCCGCGCGATCCTATCTTGGGAAACGCCCCATGACGAGTTTGTTGTCATTCACCGAGCGCGGGATCTGGTGCGAGCGCGCGGACGTGTACATCGACCCGTGGAAGGGCGTGGACCGCGCGATCATCACCCATGCGCACAGTGACCACGCCCGCAGTGGCAGCAAGCGCTACCTCGCGCATCCGATCACCAAGCAGCTGATGCATGCTCGGATCGGCCAGGACCTGGCCATTGACACGCTGCAGTTGGGGCAGCCCGGCACCATCAATGGCGTGAAATTCTCGTTCCACCCCGCGGGGCATATTCCCGGGAGCGTTCAGGTGCGTGCGGAATACAAGGGTGAAGTGTGGGTGGCCAGCGGCGACTACAAGCGCCAACTGGACGGTATCAGTGATCCTTTCGAAGTCGTACCGTGCCACACCTTCATCACTGAATGCACGTTCGGACTGCCCATCTATCGGTGGAAGGAACCGGTCTCGGTATTCGATGACATCAATGCATGGTGGCGCGCCAATGCGGCGAACGGCGTGTGCAGTATCATCAGTGCGTACAGCTTGGGAAAGGCACAGCGCGTGATGAAGGGCGTGGATCCCTCTATTGGACCGATCCTGGTACACGGGGCTGTAGCCAACATGAACGATGTGCTGCAAGAATGTGGGCTTGAGCTACCGGCCTGGGAACACATCACGACGGACACCCCGAAGGAGCGGTTCCGGAACGCGCTGGTGATCACGCCCGGCTCCTCGATCGGAACGCCTTGGAGCAACAAGATGCGCCCGTATTCCACGGCCATGGCCAGCGGCTGGATGCAACTGCGCGGCTGGCGACGGCGTGGGAATTTGGACACGGGATTTGTACTGAGCGATCATGCGGATTGGCCCGCGCTTCTGCAAACGGCGAAGGAAACAGGCGCTCAGCGGATCATCGCAACCCACGGATATACCGATCTGTTCAGCCAGTACCTGCGGAGCATCGGGTACGATGCAACGGTGGAAAACACGGAGTTCGGTGGCGATGGCGAGACTAACCTGGAACCGGCAGCGAAGACACAAGACGCAAGGCTCAAGACACAAGACTCAAACCCTCTCGACCACGATCCACAGGACGCTCATCAACCCACACCACCTCATGGAACCCAAAGTCTATGACCTCGAAGAACGCCTCACGGTATTCGCTGCACATATCGTGATAAACGTTGGTCGCATGCCCACCACCTTGGCCGGGCGCTACTATGCCTGACAATTGTTGCGCAGTGGAGGTTCACCAGCACTACACTATGGAGAAGCCCAAGCCGAGGAATCGCCTGCTGACTTCATCCACAAGAACAAGATCGCACTGAAGGAATTGAAGGAATCCCGCGTGAACCTGAGGGTCCAGGCGATCTCCAAGATGATGCCGCCCACGGATGCGGATCTTCTTTGGCTGACGCAGGAGGTGAATGAACTGGTGAAGATCATCGGCAAGATCGTTTCCAACGCCAAAAAGAGCCAGGCTTCCCGTTGATCCAACACCTTGACCATTGAGTCTTGAATCTTGCGTCTTGTAGCTTATGAAACGCGCGGCAGCACTGTTCGAGGAACTCGACATCACCACCAGCACCAACGCCAAGGTGGATGCGCTGGCTCGCTATTTCAGTGAAGCGGATGACCGGGACAAGCTCTGGGTGATCGCCTTGCTGAGCGGACGAAGACCGAAACGACCGGTCACGAGCGCACAACTCCGCACTTGGGCCACGGATATCAGCGGAATTCCGGATTGGCTGTTCGAAGCCAGCTACCATGTGGTCGGCGACTTCGCGGAGACCGTGACGCACATCGCGACGCTGAAGGAGCCTATGGTGAAGAGCCTGACCGATTGGGTGGGTTATGTAGAGGCTCTCAAAGACCAGACGGACGAGGAAAAGGCCAACCGCGTGAAGGCTGCGTGGGAAGGCTTGGCCGACATGGAACTCTTTGTCTTCAACAAGATCATCACCGGAGGGTTCCGCATCGGGGTGAGCCAGAAGGTGATGGTGAAGGGCCTGAGCAAAGCCACCGGGGTGAAGGAGGACGTCCTCGCGCACCGGCTCATGGGCGACTGGACCCCGCACACCACCACGTTCAAACAACTCGTCCTGGACGACAACTCCGGCGATTCCGATTCCCGCCCCTACCCCTTCTACTTAGCCTACGGCATTGAAGGGCCGGAGGGCACAGCGGCGGGAGCGGGACTGAGCGATCTGCTGGCACTCGGGGAACCCGGGGAATGGCAGGCAGAACACAAGTGGGACGGCATCCGTGGGCAACTGATCGTACGCAACCAACGGCACTTCGTCTGGAGCCGGGGCGAAGAGCTGGTCACGGACAAGTATCCGGAATTCGATGCGCTGCGCGAGGTGCTGCCGCATGGCACGGTGCTGGACGGCGAGATCCTCGCGTGGAATGACGGCGCTCCCCTGCCCTTCGCCGAAATGCAGAAACGCATCGGCCGCAAGACGGTCGGGAAGAAGGTACTGGCGGATGTGCCTGTGGTATTCATGGCTTACGACCTGTTGGAGTTGGACGGACAAGACATCCGCCAGCGATCGATCAGTGAGCGACGGAACCTGCTGGAATGCGCTGTGATGGACGCGGGGCATCCTTCCCTCCTCATTTCGGAGGTCCTGCACTTCGCGACGTGGGAAGAGTTGGTCGCCCATCGCGAGGCGGCACGCATCAGTGCAGTGGAAGGCATCATGCTGAAGCGCAAGAGCAGCACCTACGAAGTGGGCCGCAGGCGCGGGGATTGGTGGAAATGGAAAGT
>JAGODO010000049.1 GCA_017998165.1 Flavobacteriales bacterium
CCCGAAGATGAAAGCGAGCATGTGCGTCGTCTCGCCTCAGAAGGCAGCCGTCCGCGGTTGCCGTGGTCCTTCCGCCTGGATGCCGTGTTGAAAGACCCGGAGCTGATCACGCCGATCCTGGAACGGTTGCGTGCCGATGACTCGCTCTACGTGCGCAAGTCAGTGGCCAATCACTTGAACGACTTCAGCAAGGATCATCCCGCATACATGATCGACATGCTGCGTTCCTGGGACCGCAAGCACCCGCACACCGCATGGATCGCCAAGCATGCCAGCCGCACGCTCATCAAAGCCGGGAACGTGAACGCGCTCGCGCTCTTCGCGTTCGATAGCAAGGTGAAGGTCCGCGTTGATGACCTGATCATCTCGCCGAAGCGCGTGAAGCTCGGCGACACCTTGCAGTTCTCTTTTACCGTTGTTTCAGAGGCGGCACGCGAACAGCAGCTTGTCGTCGACTATGCCGTCCACTACCGCAAAGCCGGTGGCGGCACCTCGCGCAAGGTGTTCAAGCTGAAAGAGGTCGCCCTCGGTGCGCGTGCATCGCTGGGTATCACCAAGCGCCAGCGTATCGTGGACTTCAGTACGCGCAAGCACTACGCGGGTGAGCATGTGGTGGAGGTGATGGTGAATGGGAAGGAACGTGCGAAGGCGTCGTTCATGCTGAAGCCCTGATGAGCACTAACCCACCAATGCCGGATCGATCTGCCGCAGGTGGTGCTTCACGTGCTCCACGTAGTCGCGCATCAGCCAGTCCAGCGTAGGGCCGTCGGCAGGAAGCGGTGCGTAGGTAGAACCCAGCGGTCGATGCTCCTTGCGCGGGCGGAAGCGGGCATCATCCGGCACCAGGTCCATCACGCGAGCGATGTGCATGTTGTACCGCGCCCATAACTCAACAAGGTCTGACCAGTCGGCTTCGGCATAGGCTTGGGCGCGCACCCACTCCTCTTGTGCATACGGCTCGAACAGCAGATGGTCCGTTGACCGCAAGCGCACGAAACGCGCGAGGTTGTTGTTCGCGGAGTCCAGTAGATGGCCGATGATCTCCTTGGGGCACCACTTGTCGGGAGCGGTAGCAAGGGAAGCCCCAGCATCCGTGATGCGCTGCAGTGGCGGATGCGCGTGCGCGATGACCGTTCGCAAGGCCTCACCAGGAATGCTCATGCACCGAAGATCGCGCGGATCACGGCATCGACAACTTCGTCTCCGTGAGCCCCAGCCCCTGGATGTGCTCCAGCAGTTCCATCGCAGGCTCGCCGCCTCGTGTCGCATGATGCAATAACGTCAGCCCATGTGGGCCTTTCGAGCGGAGCAGATGCGGGTACAGCGACAGTAGACCCTTCACGATCGCCGTGTGACCGAGCATGGTGAGCACGAAGATGTTCGCGCGTGCGCCTTGGTCGATCAGGTACTCGGCTATCTCGCGATCACCCACGTGTCCCGCGCCTTCCAAGGCCGTCTCGAAGTCACCGCCGCCCACATCCCAACTCGCGTTCAGCAGACCGGGCTGCTCCTTCAGCATGCGCTGCACCTCCGGCAGGTTGTTGTGGCCCACGCGCACGAACTCCTTCACCGATTCCGATGGCAGTTGCGCCGCCTTGGCGGGTTTCATGGTGTCCTGCGCCAAGAGTTCGGTGCTGCCGATCAGCGGTAGGCCGATACCGGTCGTGATGATGAAGTGTCGGCGATCCATCGATCAGGGGTTTGAGGGAGGGGCGGTCGGATACTTGACCACCCAATTGTCCCAGGCGGCATGGCCGGGCAGGTTGTGCGCTTCCCAGCGTACGCCCCAGATGCCGCTGGTCAGTATGGAGACGTTCTTGTAGCCGAGGTCCGTAAGCGTGCGCGCGACATCGAAGAGTTCCTCGTCCAGGCCACGGCCGATCAGCGTGATCGGCGTGTTCTTCGCGATGCCCATCGGCGCGATCCTCTCGCGGACATCTGGAGCGGCGATGTGCTTCGCGATGCGGAAGCGCCCGGTGTTCATCCATGCATCCTTGGCCGTGCCTTCATACTCCTCGTTGCTCCGGATGTCCATCACGACCGCTTTTCCGGACAGCAGGGCCAGTGTATCCACGCTGTCCAGTGTGGTGGCATGGTAGGGCACATCGCTGCTCCAGATGTCGCTCTTGCAAGGGCAGCGCTCATCGCCCGCATCGATCATGCCTTCCAGGCCGTTGAAGAGGATATGAACGTCGTGATGGCCTTGGGAGACCAGCTCGGCCGCCGCCTTGGCCGCATCAGCGGTGTAGGCACCCACCAGGACGACGGGCCTGTCGCGCGGGATGCGGGCATCGGCCTCCTTCAGCCGCTCGATCGGGATATGGGTGGCGTCCTTCATCGCACCGTAGGCGCGCACCCACTCGGGTCGCTTACCGGGAGACAGCAGGGAATCCCCACGCACATCGAGGAGCATCAGCGGGCCCGCCGCGCGCATGGTACAGAGTTGGTGCGCGTTGATGACGCCGTAGCCTGTGGAATGCTCGACCAGGTCCTTCATCATCGGGAGGCGGTCCACCTCGTTCCAATAGCGGCTCATGCCACCGTTCACATTGATCACCTTGGTGTAGCCGCTATCCGCGAGCATGTTGCCCACACGGCGGCTCCGCTGGCTGTGCGAGCAGTAGAGATAGATGGGCTTGTCGCGATGGTCGGACAGTTCGCTCAGCCGCTTTCCGACCTCCTTGTGGTCGATGTTCTTCGCACCCTTCAAGCGACCGATGTTCAGGCTGGCCCAGTGCGAGGTGTCGCTGTATTCGCCGGGTGATCGGACATCGATCAGCAGCGCATCGGGGGACTTGGCCAATGCCGCCGGCAACTCCTCCCAGGAGATGGTGCGGTAGCGTTTGTTGTCTCCGTCGTACTGTGCTTGACCACATAGCCGGGGGACCAGGCCGACGGTGATAAGGAATAGGGCGGGGGTGCGCAGGTTCATGCATCTAAGGTCACCTTCCTCGGTATGTGGCGGTAAACCTCCGGTCAGTCGGACAACGGTCGATAACAGGGCTCACTCATGGCGCAGCGCCCTCACCGGATCGGTCTGTGCCGCCCGTATCGCCCTGAAACTCACGGTCACCGTTGCGATCAAGAGCACCACCAACGCGGCCAGCACGAACACCAAAGGCTCTATCGCCGTGCGGAACGCGAAGTTCTCCAACCAACGGCCGACGCCGAACCACGCGAGTGGGATGGCCAGTACCGCGCCGATCAGCACTAAGAGCAAGAAGTCGCGGGTCACGAGGTAGGTGATGCGCATCGTATCAGCGCCCATCACTTTGCGGATGCCGATCTCGCGCGTGCGCTTCTCGGCGGTCCATGAGGCGAGCGCGAACAGGCCAAGGCAGGCGATGAACACCGCGAGCAGCGAGAAGATGCCGACGAGCTTCGCCAGGCGGCCCTGTGCTTCGTACTGCATGTCCAATTGGTCATCGAGGAACTGGTACTCGAAGGGGAACTGCGTGGTGCGCACGTTCCATTCCTTGCGCGCGGCCTCGATAACAGGTGTGGGGTCGCCAGCTTCGGTTCGGATGTAGATGTAGTGCATCCACGTAGCCACTTCATCCTTGTGGCAGATGTCGAAGACGAAGGGTTGCACGGCTTTGAAGAGCGGATCGAAGGCGAAGTCCTTGGTGACGGCGATAATGCGCTCTTCGCCATGCGGCGTGTCCATGCGATCCCCGATAGCCTTGGTGGGGTCGTCCGGGTGTGTTTGCCGTGCGAAGGTCTCGTTCACGATCACACTCAGGGAATCGTCGCCGGGGAAGTCGCGCGAGAACCAACGGCCCGCAAGAAGTTCGATGTCCATGGCCTGCTGGAAATCGGGATCCACATACAAGGCCGGCAGGTAGGTCCACTTGCCTTGCTCCATGCTGCCCCAGTTGAACTCGTGCGTGTTGTGCTTCTTTCCGATGATATCGTTGGCCCAGCTCACGGCTTTCACACCGCTGATCTTCTTCAGTTCGGGGAACACGGCGGAGTACACATCGGCCATCGGTGCGCGCACGGGGATCAGGATCACCTGCTCCTTCTGGAAACCGAGGTCCACCGTGCGCATGTGATCGTGCTGCTTCTTCACGAACACGGTGCCGATGATGAGCACCAGCGCAATGGCGAACTGCACCACCACGAGCGACTTCCGCAGCGCCTGGCCGCGTGAAGTGCCCGCCGCGTTCGCTTTCAGCACAACCGCCGGTTGGAACGACGAAAGGAAGAACGCCGGGTAGATCCCGCTCAGCAGACCCACCAGCACCGCGATGCCCAGCACGCCGGGAACCAGTATCGATGGCAGCGGGATCGTCTCGCCCGCGAGCTGGTTGAACGCCGGCATCAGCAACTTGATCAGCAGCAACGCGATCAACGCCGCGATAAAACTCATCAGCACGCTCTCCAGCAGGAACTGACCGATCAACTGACCGCGTGTGGCGCCATTCGTCTTGCGCACGCCCACCTCGCGCGCCCGGTACGCACTTCGAGCTGTGGCGAGGTTCATGAAGTTCACGCCCGCCAGCACGATGATGAAGAAGCCGATCGCCCACAGGATATTCACGCTGCCCTTGTCGCCGTTCTGGTGCATCTCGAAATCGAGCTTGCTGGTCAGGTGGATGTCCGCCAGCGGTTGCAACTCGTGGCCGATCTGGTTCTTCAGGAAATCGGGGTAGTACTTCTGGATGAAGCCGGGGAAGATCCGGTCCACCTCCGCCTTGCTGATCCCTTCCTTCAGCCGCACATAGGTCCAGCACGGGTTCCACACCCAGTTGTTCTTCTCGATGTTCTTCCAGAACTGCGTGATGGTGTAGAACGAGACCAGTCCTTCGAACTGGATGTGCGAGTTGCGCGGGATCTCGCCCAGGATCCCCGTCACCTGCACGTCCATCGCGTTGTCCCACTTCATCATCTGTCCCATCGGGTCGGCATCGCCGAAGTACTTCTTCGCGAGTTCCTGCGAGAGCACGATGCTGCCGGGCTTGGTGAGCGCGGTCTTCGGATCCCCCACCAGCAGCGGGTAGTTGAAGATGTCGAACACCGTGCTGTCCACCAGGTAAAGCCCGCCCTCGGTGAACATCTTGTCCGTGCTCAGGCTGTCGCCCACCTTCAGCGTGTGCTGCGGATCCTGGAAGTCGAACCAGCGGCACTGCCGCTCGATCAGCTCGGGGTGATCATGCGACAACGTTGGCCCGAGGCCGAAGACCATGCTGCTGCTGTGCTCGCCCTGGCCCTCCATTTCTATTTCGCCCACCACGCGGTACACGCGATCGGTATCCGGTACGAAGCGTTCGAAGCCGCGCTGGTACTCCACATACAGCCCGATGAGCACGAAACAGGTGATCCCCGTGGCCAGGCCCAGCAGGTTGATCAGCGTGTAGAGCTTCTGCTTCCAGAGATTGCGGAAGCTGACGAGAAGGAGATTCTTGAGCATGGCGCGGGCGATCAGAAGATGAGATGATCAGAAGATCAGAGAATGGAATGCCTTCGTCCGCCGGATCATCTCATTATCCGATCATCCGATCTTCTGATCGGAAAGGTGCTTCGCCCTCGACCGTTGGCGATGGCTTTCGTGCGCTGGCGTTGGTGCTGTGACGGATCGTTGAGCCCACCAACGACGAAGCCCCCCGATCGCTCGGAGGGCTTCGCTTCTTGTAAGCGTAAGAGGCTTAAGCCTTCGAAACGTTCACTGCGTTAGGCCCTTTGGGGCTCTGCTCCACTTCGTAGGTGACCTTGTCGCCCTCGAAGAGCGCAACACGGGTGCCGGTCTTGTGGACGAAGAGGTCTTTGCCTCCCTCGTCCGGGGTGATGAAACCGAACCCTTTCTCCGTGTTGAAGAACTTCACTGTACCGCTTGACATTGTACTTACTGGTAATGTGTCCACCAAAAGGTGGACCTGTTCATTCCCGGCAAAAGCACCGGGGAATGGGCGCAAGGTAGGCCCCATCGTGCCTTCTTTCGACGATCAGGGTGGAATATGCCTGCTCGTGGCGGGGGATCGGACGTTGGGACCGGCTGAACAAGGCCTTCTGCCCGCGCACGGCCTATTCGTACCGCAGCGCCTTCACCGGGTCCGCCACAGCCGCGCGGTACGCCTGTACGGTCACCGTTAGCACGGTCACCACCAAGGTGATCAGCAGCGCGGCCACATACAGTGCCGGCGAAATGCTCGTGTGGTAGGCGAAGCTCTCCAGCCAGCGGCCGATGGCGTAGAAGGCGAGCGGGAAGGCCACCACAAGGCTGAGACCGAGCAGCACGACGAATTCGCGGTTCATGCGGCGCACGATGTCCAGCAATGGCGCGCCCATCACGCGACGGATGCCGATCTCGCGGGTGCGCTGCTTCGCGGTGAAGTAGGCGAGGCCATAGAGGCCCATCACGGTGAGCACGATGGTGAGCACGGCGAAGGCCGTGAAGACGCGGAAGAGCTTGTCCTCGGCCTGGTACAGTTCGGCGATGCGCGTGTCCAGGAACGTGGCGTCCCATTGCGCGTTCGGTTGCAGCTCTTTGAACCGTCCTTGAAGTGCCGCGAGCTGGCCCTGCACGTCGCCGGGAGCGAGGCGCAACAACAGGTTGTTCACGCCATAGCGCGGATTTCCCTGGAAGATCGCGATCGGCTCTATGGGCGTGTGCAGGCTCGTGTAGTGGAAGTCCTTCACCACACCGATGATCTTCAGCTCCTGGTCCACACTGTCGCCGGGCACGTAGAGCTTCTCGTTCAGCGGGTCGGCCCACCCGAAGGCCTTCACCAGGCTCTCGTTCACGATGATGCTTCCGTCCTGGTCCGTCGGGATCTTCGGGTCGAACGTGCGCCCTTGGATGAATTCCATGCCGATGAGCGCGGGGTAGTCGGCATCGCAGCTCATCGCCGGAAGCGGCTTGTCTACCGCGCCTTGCGGTGTTTTCGCGCGCAGCACCCAGCGCTGGGTGCCGCCGCCCGGCGTGTTGTCCGCGAAGGCCGAGCCCTCTACGAAGCTCTCGCGCGCCAGTTCGGTCTTCATCGGGCGGAGGGCGTCCCACTTCAACGTGTCTTCCGGATGCGGCGAAGGCATCTTGATGAGCAGCACGTTCTCCTTGCGCAGGCCCATGTCGTTGCTGCGCAACCAGTGCAGTTGCGCGAACACCGCGAGCGTGCCCACCACCATGAACAGGGCGATGCCGAACTGCGCGCCCATGAGCACCTTCCGTACGCGCTGCTTGCCCGCTCCGGCGATGCCTTCCTTCAGCAGGAGTTGCGGGGCGAAGCGCGAGAGGAAGAAGGCCGGGTAACTGCCCGCGAGCACGCCGATCACCAGCACGATGAGCGCGATCACCGCCAGGAAACCGCCGCTGATCACATGGCCCATGCCGATGGACTTCCCGCTCAGGTCATTGAACACCGGCAGCGCGAACTTCAACAGCACCAGCGCCACCCCGATGCCGATGAGCGCGATGAGCACACTGCCACCGATGAACTGCGCCACCAGCTGGCCGCGCTGCGCGCCACTGACCTTCCGCAACGCCACCTCCTTCGCGCGTCGCGTCGCATCCGCCGTGCTCATGTTGATGTAGTTGATGCAGGCGATGGCCAGGATGAGCACCGCCACGATGCTGAACAGCGTGACGTACGCACGGTTGCCCTTCTTGGGCGTGTCGTAGATCAGTTCGTTGTTGAAGTGTACATCGCGCAGCGGCTCCAGGTTGAAACGCATGGTCCCCGTGAAGCCCGCGTCCTGCTGCCAGTAGGGGAGGATGTACTTCTTCATGAAGGCGTCCATCTTCGGCTGGAAGCTCGCGGCCGTGCTGCCCGGCGCGAGCACCAGGTAGCCATAGCTGCTCACCTGGCCCCAGCCGGTCATCAGCTGCTCCTTCGCTTGCGGGGGCATGCCGAGCAGGCTCAGGAAGCAACCCGCCGGAATGTGCGTGTTGAACATGTTCTCGTCGATCACCCCCGCCACTTTCAATATGCGGCCGTTGCGCTCGATCAGCTTCCCCATCGGCTCCTCGCTGCCGAACATCTCGTTGGCCAGCCTCCGCGTGACCACCAGGTTGTCGGGCTCGTCCAGCGCATGGGGCCCACCGCTCACCCAGTGATAGTCGAACGTGCGGAAGAACGCGGTGTCGGCGTAGTAGCCTTCGTCCTCGATGAAGTTCTGCCCCTGGTAGGTGAAGCTGCACTTGCTGAGCTGGTAGAGCCAGCTGCCGCTCTCGATCTCCGGGTACTCCTGCAGCAGGGTGGGCACCATGGCGAACTGCGTGAGGCCGAAATCGTCGCTCTGGTCGCCGAAGTTGAAGTGCGACTGGATGCGGTAGATGCGGTCGCTCTTGACGTGGTGCGCGTCGAAACTCAACTCATCCTGCACATAGATGTAGATGAGCATGCACGCCACGATGCCGATGGCGAGCCCTGTAATGTTCAACACGGCGAAGAGCTTGTCGCGCTTGAGGGTGCGCCAGGCGATGAGGAGATAGTTCTTCCACATGCGCCCCAAGGTGCTGCCTGTGGCGCGGGTGATGAACGAAGGAGTGCGTTGGCGTTGAAGTGGTGACGAGCGGTTCAACCGGCCGTTCCATGACATCCGCAGCAGGTCCCGGGGGGGCGTTCCGGTGATCGATGATGCGGCCCAAGGCGAAGGGCGGCCGTAGCCGCCCCTCACCCATGGGTCACTTGCAGCAGGTGCAGCCGCACTGGCAGTTGCCGATATCACATGTGGTCCGGCAGGTGCAGATCGTGCAGGTGCAGTTCGGGTTGCCGCAATTGGCTTGGGCCTTCTCGGCCGACTTCTGGTTGGTATTCATGGCGTCGATGGTTTGTGTGTTCGACGGGACAAAAGTCCACGCACCAAGGCTCCCGGGCGTTACATCCTCTTCGGTAAGGTTTATATCAGCCCACGTGGTCCAGCGGCGTGCGGCCCGTGCGGATCGCTTTGAAGGCCGAGGGCGTCATGCCGGTGAGCTTCTTGAACTGCGCGCTCAGGTGCGCCACACTGCTGAAGCCCGTGCGGTCGGCGATCTCGCTCAGAGTAAGCTCATCGTACTTGATCAGCTCCTTCACGCGCTCCAGCCGCTGCAACAGGAAGAACTGTTCGATGGTGATGCCCTCCACCTGTGGGAAAAGCGTGCTCAGGCCGGAATACTCCTTGTTCAGCGCTGCGCTCAGGTGCTCGGCGAGCTTCACACGGCCTTGCATCTCCCCATTGTGGTGAACCAGTTTCACGATGGCCGCTTTGATGCGTGCGATCATCGCGGCCTCGCGGCCGTCCACCAGATCGAAACCCTCGGTCTTCAACGCCGCACGAGCGGTATCCACCTGTGCGGTCGTCGGTTCGTGGCCCACTTCCACCTCACCGAGGTCCACATGCTTCACATCGATGCCGTTCTCCAGCAGCACGCGCTTCACCGCCGCCTTGCAGCGGTCGCAGACCATGTTGCGGACGATGAGCATGCTGATGGCAGCGAAGGTAGCGGCCGGCCTAGACGCCCGGTGTGGCGTTCAGCTTCTTCTCGATCAATCCCCGCTCCTTGGGCGATGGGGCCGATGCGATCGCCGCGTGGAACGATCTCCGGGCGCCCTCCACGTCACCGGTCGCGGCCCGCAGTTCACCCATCGCCGCTTGATAGATGTGGTTGTTCTCCAGACCCGTCACCTCTCGCAACGTCTTCAGCCCTTCGGCGGCCCCACGCAGTCGCCCGATGGCGATCGCGCGGTTCATGCGCACGATGTCCGTCGGCTTCAGCAACAGCAGTTGATCGTAGAGCGCCACGATGCCGGCCCAGTTGGTGGCGGCGAACGTTCGCGCGTTGGCATGCAGGCCGGCGATCGCCGCTTCGACCTGATAGCTGGTGAAGCCCCCGTCGCGCGTCGCGATGTCCAGATGCCGGCCCGCCAACGCGATGAGCGCGAGATCCCATTTGGTGCGGTCCTGTTCGGGGAGCAGGATGATCCCCCCGTCGGCACCGGTGCGGGCTTCGTTCCGCGCGGCGTGGAAAAGCATGAGCGCGAGGAGCGCATGTACTTCCGGCAGATCGGTAGCGGGGTTCTGCGTGAGCAGGTCGCACAGGCGCAAGGCTTCCTCGATCAGGTCCTCGCGGATCAGATCCTCGTGACCTGTCGAGTTGTACCCTTCGTTGAAGAGCAGGTAGATGGAGGAGAGCACGCGTTCCATGCGGCCCCCCAGCGCTTCGGCGCCCGGGATCTCCAACCTCCCCGATCCGCGGAAGGCCTCACGCGCCCGGTACAGCCGCTTGTTGATCGCCTCTTCGTTGGTGACAAAGGCGCGCGCGATCTCCGCCACGCTGAACCCACAGAGCGTCTTCAGCACCAGCGCGATCTGCTGTTCGGCCGGCATGCCCGGATGGCAGCAGGCGAAGAACATGCGCAACTGATCGTCCGTGATGGTCTCCTCGCGCAGTTCCTCGTTCACGGTAAGCGCCAGGGACCACTCGCTGCGCAGCAAGGGGGCGTTCTCTTTCAACAATTCCATGCCGCGCGCATCGTGCCTGAGCCTGTCGATGGCACCGTTCTTCGCCACGCGATGCAGCCAGGCCACCGGATCATGGGGGATCCCTTTGAACGGCCATTCACGCATCGCTTTCAGCAAGGTGTCCTGCACCACATCCTCGGCGAGTTCGAGATGCGCGCTGCCGAAGAAGCGCGTGATCGCTGCGGTAAGTCTGCCGCTCTCCCGGCGGAAGAGGTTCTCCACCAGAGGCCCGACCTGCTCTGGATGCTCGCGCTTTGCCACCGTTCAAAGTTGTGGAAAGCGCAGAGCGCGACGGTCATCCGTCGCGCTCTGCGCAATGTCCATCATCACTTGTTCGAGTGCAATGCCATGCGGTTACCCTCGGTATCCACGAAGAAGGCCATGTGCCCCGCCCCATCGCCGATGAAGGTCTTCGGCATCGTCACCTTGCCACCGGCTTTGGCCACCCGGCCCAACACGGTCTTCAGGTCGGGGTTGGCATTGAGGTAGATGACCGGCCCGGCGGTCAGGCTCGGCTTGTGCATTTTGCTCTGCACCAGGCCGCCGCTGGCCTTTCCGTTCCCGTCGGCATAGGGGAAGAAGGCCATCTTCATGCCCATCATGTCGGTCTCCTCCATGTTGATCCTGAAGAGGGCTTCATAGAACTTCTTCGCCCGCTTGATGTCCTTCGCGGGGATCTCGAACCAGTTGAGGCTGTTTGTCTTCGCGTCCATGGGTGCTGTCGTGTTGCAGGGCGTTACATGCTCATCTCCATGATCGGGCGCACTTCAACGCTGCCCTCGTGGTCGAAGATGGGACAGCTCTTGCTCAGCTCCACGGCTTCGTCCATGCCGCCGGCGTTCACCAGCAGGTAGCCGCCCACGAGTTCCTTCCCTTCAGCGAAAGGACCGTCGGTGATCTTCTTGGCCTTGCCGCTGAGCGTCTTGCCGGGGCGGTCCAATGGCTCGCCCGCCAGCATCTTCCCGTTCGCGGTCAACTCGTCCATCCAGGTCTTCCATTTCATCATGTTGGCCTGGATCTGTTCGGGGCTCGCGGCCTGCATGTCCATGCCACCGCGGAAGAGGAAAAGGTACTTGCTCATTTGTCGTGTTGTTTGCCCTATTGACGAACGGGCCGGACGGATCTGGACAAAGGTCCTCAAGGATCTTATTGTGCCCCCGATGTTCGTTGTGCCGCATGCCGCTGCGGGCATCACCCGCGAACAGATCCGTAAGGAACCGATCACTACCGATGAGCGGACCGCGCCTGAGACCTACGCCTTGCGCACATAAATGCTTTTGAGGCCCATGGCCCCGAAGCCGTCGATCCGGCAATCGATGTCGTGGTCTCCTTCCACCAGGCGGATGTTCTTCACTTTGGTGCCGGCCTTCACCGGTTTGGGAGCACCCTTCACCGGCAGGTCCTTGATCACCACCACATCGTCGCCGTCCTGAAGCACATTGCCGTTGGCGTCCTTCACCGCGCGGCCCGCTTCTTGAGCGGCCAGCTCCTCGGGGTTCCACTCGTGACCGCACTCCGCGCACATGTGTGAGGTGCCTGTGGGATAGGTGATGGCCGAACGGCATTCGGGACAGTGGGGCGTGTCGCTCATGATGCGTGTGATGACGGCAAAAGTACCGACGTGTCGGATCGCGCCGCGCATACGAAGCGACCAAGGATATCCTTAATGATGATGGAGCGGCCGAAGACCCTGCGGGTCCCCCCAGGGCCAGGATCGGCCCGAACAGCCATCACCCGCTGGACGTCACCGCGCTTCGCCATGCCTGGCCGGGCAGCATTTGCCCGACGCATCGGGTCCTGCTCAGAGCAAGGTGGAGGCCGGGATGCTCGCCTCGACCACCTTTCCGTCGAGCAGCTTGATGGTGCGCTTCGCGAAGCCCGCATCACGCAGGCTGTGCGTAACGATGATGATCGTGGTGCCCGCCTTGTTCAGTTCGGTCAGCAGGTTCATCACCTCTTCGCCCATGGCACTGTCCAGGTTGCCGGTCGGTTCGTCCGCGAGGATGAGCTTGGGGGTGTTCACCACGGCGCGTGCGATGGCCACGCGTTGCTGCTGGCCACCGCTCAGTTGCTGCGGGAAGTGCTTGGCGCGATGGCCGATGTTCATCCGGTCCATGGCTTCCTGCACCCGCTGCTTGCGCTGGGTCTTCCCCATGTTCGTATAGATCAACGGCAGTTCGATGTTCTCGGCCACCGTCAACTCGTCGATCAGGTTGAAGCTCTGGAACACGAAGCCGATGGTGCTCTTGCGCACCTCGGCGCGCTTGCGCTCGTTGTAGCCGCTCACGTCCTCGCCGTTCACGAAGTACTGCCCGCTGCTGGGCGAGTCGAGCAGGCCGATGATGTTCAGCAACGTGGACTTGCCGCAGCCGCTCGGGCCCATGATCGCCGCGAACTCGCCCTGGGCGATGTCGATGTCCACGGAGTTGAGCGCGGTGGTCTCCACGGTATCCGTGCGGTAGACCTTCGAGAGGTTGGTGGTTTTCAGGAGGCTCATGGGGTTCGGTTATCGGTTGTCAGTTGGCGGTTGCTGGTTGTCAGGCTGCCGATGGAACTCTCCAGCCACTTCGAAGGAAAACCGACAACCGGCAACTGACAACCGTTCATTGGATGATGAGTTCATCGGCGTTGTTGAAAGCGGCGTAGCGGCTCGTCACCACGCGGTCGCCGGGCCGGAGGCCTTCGAGCACTTCGTAGCTGTCCGGGTTCTGGCGTCCGAGCTTCACTTCACGTTTGGTGGCGGTCCCTTCGGTGTCGATCACGTATACCCATTGTCCCCCGCTGTCCTGGAAGAAGGGTCCGCGCGGCAGCATGACCGCTTCCATGTCCTCACTCAGCTGCAAGCGCACTTGGAAGGTCTGCCCGCGCCGCACTTCCGGCTTCTCCCCCAGGAAGCGCAGGTCCACATCGAACTCGCCGTTGCTCACTTCCGGGTAGATCTTCAGGATCTCCAGCCCGTGCTCCCTGCCCGCATGGGTGAACGTGCCCTGCAAGCCGATGCTCACGCGGCTCACATAGTGCTCCGGGATCCGCGCGCGCACCTTGAAGCTCTCCAGTACATCGATCTGCGCGATGCGCTCACCCCGCTGCCTTGTCTGGCCGAGCTCCACGTTCAACCCGCTGAGCTGCCCATCGATCGGGGCCTTGATCACCAGGTTCTGCAGGTTCTCGCGCAGGAAGAGGAGGTTCTGTTGGATCAGGTCCAGTGAACTGCCGATCTGCCCGACCTGCGAAAGCCGGAAGAGCGAATCGCTGCGGAGGTTGGCGGCAAGGAGCGTGCGCTTCGCGCGCATGTATTCGAGGTGCTCCTTGTTGCTGAGAAAGGTGTTCGTAGCCAGCAGGGAATCCCGGACCAGCCGCTCGTCCACATGGCCGTCACGCTCCAGCCGCTTCAGGTCCTTGTCCAGGTTCAGCAACTCATCTTTCAAGCGGGTCGTCTGCTGGTCCATCGCCAGCCGGGTGTTGCGCAGGTTGTTCTGCTGGTCCAGTAGCTGCGCTTCCCGGTTGATCGCGTCCATGTGCAGCTGCGGGTTGCTCAATTCGATGATCGGCTGACCGGCCTTTACCATGTGGCCATCCTCGACGAATCGCTGCTTCACGGTGCCGCCTTCGAGCGCGTCGAGGAAGACCGTTTGGATCGGTTGCACGGTACCCGTGACGGGAATGAATTCCTTGAACAGACCCTTCTCCACCGTGCCGATGGTGACCTTGGCCGCTTCGATGCGCACGCGACTGGTCGTGAAGGAACTGCTCCAGAACGCCAGGGCGATGAGCAGCAGCCCGCCCGCACAACCGAAGGCGATCATGCGTTTGCGGCGGGCCGGGCGTGGGTCGAGGGCGCGGTCCATGTGGCGCGAAAGGGGTGGCCACAATGTTCGCCCGTGCTTCCTCTACCCAGAAGAACTATGTGCGGCGCGGAGGGTACGGTGACGAACGGTTGGGCTTCCGAGGCACAGCCTGGTGCCATCGTCCCTTGTTCACAATTCCAACGACCTCACTAGAACGGCATGGGAGGCACCCGGTAGTTTGCGCCGCCGAAACAAGGACCACACATGCGCCGACTTTTTTACGCTTCCCTGCTTCTCGTCAGTTGCTCGGGCAACGCCCAATACAGCGGCCCCGAAAGCGTGGAGTATGATGCCATCGGTGATCGCTACTTCGTGAGCTGCACCGGAAACAACAGCATCAAGCAGCGTGCGCAAGATGGCACGGTGACCAATTTCGTGACCGGCATCAGCGAAGCGCCCTATGGCATCGAACTGAAGGGCGACACGCTTTTCGCGTGCGTCGGCGGGGGCGTGAAGGGTTATCTCACCAGCACAGGGGAGGAGGTCTTCGACATCGACCTGAGCGGCGCGTTCCTCAATGGGCTCGCCAGCGACGGTCATTTCCTCTATGCGACTGATTTCAACGACTACACGATTCTGAAGATCGACCCGGAAGCGGGCTCGTTCAATACACTGGTGCCCAGCGTCGCGCAGAAGCCCAACGGCATCGTCTACGATCCCGTGCTCGACAAGTTGTGGGTGGCTTTCTGGGGAAGCAACGCGCGCATCCGCAGTTATGACAGGAACACCGGGGCCGAGCTGACCTCCTTCACCACCAGCTTGGGCAACATCGATGGTATCGCCCTGGATTGCGACGGGAACATCCTTGTCGCTTCCTGGTCACCGGCGCGCATCACCCGTTTCGAGCCCACGTTCACGGAGCCGGCCGAGACCGTCGTTTCCAGCGGGCTGAACAACCCCGCTGACATCGATGTGGACCTGCAGCACGGTGTCATCTGCGTTCCCAATGCGGGCAGCAACACGGTGGTCCTCCCTGTTCTGGCCGGCTGCGAGAACGCGGTGGGCGAGCGTTCGGGCTACAGGACGATCAACGCATTCCCCAACCCGGCGGACGGCCTCGTGCGCGTGGATCTTCCTGTGGCGAAACCGGAACCCTTCATGGTGCTTACCGAGGCCGGGCTGCTCATCGCCAGCGGCACCTTGATGCCGGGCGGCCTGCTGGATGTACACAGCCTGAGCGCTGGCACGTACATCTTCGACTTCGCTGCCCTCAAGCGGTACGTGCGGGTAGTGAAGAACTGAGAAAACTCCAAGTCTCAAGCCCCAAGTTCCGAGCCTCAGCCGATCGGCTGGAACTTGTCATCCCCGTCGGCTGTTCACGAAGCGCAGGCCGAGCAGCTTGTCGCAGTGCAGCGCGTAGTCCTTCACGTACACCAGCACCAGGTAATCGTTCTCCGTCTGGAAGTGTGATCCCTCGACCGTGGTGAGGTCCGGCTTGTCCGCACCGGAGGGCAGATAGGCGTAGCAATAGTTCACGAACCCCTGCTTGATCTTCGCGCGCAAGGTGTAGGCCTTCAGGTCAGGCATCCACACCATGCGGTATTCTTTCTTGCATTGGAAATCGCTGAAACCGCCGTACGTGTAGATGTCCCCGCTGGAAAGCGGACCGTCGAGCTTCAGCGTGAAGTCCACCCAGGTGTAGTCCGCCCCGAGCGGATCGCCATCCATCTGATC